>NZ_JAVVQU010000020.1:0-53381 GCF_036655075.1 Niameybacter sp.
TAGCCGGAATGAATTGAATCTCTTGGCGTACTTGTTCTTTACCAATAGGTACAAGTTCAGTATTACACCAAGGACAGTCTTTATCATTCTCATGAAGTGTACAAGGAACTTCTATAACTTCTAGCACTAAACCACTTTTGATATTGAACCTTTAATCCACGGTTCTATGAAGGCTAAGTTACCTGAATTAGAACTCGCTATCGATGGTTATATAACACCTGAACAAGCTGCTAAAATAAAGGTTATTAAACATCACTTTGAAGATTTAAATAGTAGAAAAGCAGATCTTGAAAAGATTATTTTGGAACTTTCAAAACGTTATCAATCAGAACTAGACTTAATCCTTACTACACCATCCATGAAAAATACCTTTACAGCTATTGGTATTATTTCTGAGATTGTCACAAATATGGATGTATTTCCTACGGCTAAACATCTCTGTTCATGCGCAGGTCTAACGCCTACCAATAATGAAAGTGCAGGAAAGAAAAAGGCTATTATTGCCATTGCACGAATGCTCCCTACTGCTATTTATAAGATGCTAAAAAACAAGGAAGTATACAATGCCGACCTCTATAAAAAATCAAACACTGTGCCTATTGATCGAGAGATAACTTTAACCGAAGCTCTCTCAATAATTAAAGCTCAGGGCTATCGACTAAAAACGTCTTAATTTTTAATCTCCAGTGTCTTTTTAACATAAAGTCATCAAAAGATGGCTTATTTGCTATGCCCTTTAGATTATTGCCAACTTCAAGCTTTTATTTCAAACTTTCTCCTCACACAACTACCTATTTTATATCGTAATATTTTAAGCCCTCTATCTTTTGAAGCTTATTATGCAAAAAATCCTAGAACATACTTTGATTTATGTCTAGGATTCTCTCTATTTGTATTGCTCACATACTATTTTTCTTAATTCAAAATCTAGCGTTACTCTGTAGTTTGCTATAACATTTAATCCAATCACGCCTACGGAGAAACTTTCCTCTGGAAAAGTATGTGCATATACTTCTACATCTTCTAATATGAATTGTCCTATTTTTAATCGTTCTATTCTAACAATATCAACATACGCCACACCACTTGCTGTTGTAATTCTTGCCTTTTCACAATTACTTACATCATAACCTAACTGATATAAAATATCCTTAGAAATAATCGTTACACTAGCACCTGTATCAAATACTACCATCATATTTCTGAACCTATTAACTCTTTTACTCCAGAGTTCTAAGTCTAGCATTACCATATTACCCATAGGTTCCATCTTTATTTCACACTTGCTCATAATATAACGCTAACTCCTTCTGGTATCTCCCCTGCATATCTAAGATAAGTATCACTTTCTTCCATAATGTACTCATTCATGCCCCTTATAACCCTATCTCTGCTTTCGCTATGAAGAACAACTTCTCCGCCCATAACTGTTCCATTATCATCTTTGTCACAGTTAATCATAAATACCCATTGTCCATTATACTCTTCGTTTATACTTTCAATTGTTTTATACATTAACTCACCTCTTTTCAGTAAGTATTTACCTTTATATACCTCATTATAATACATCCCAAATAGCTTTAAGCTATTTTTCTATCACTTATTTATGGTACGGTTCACCATTATTAATCCTATACCCTCTATAAATTTGCTCCAATAACATGACTCTAAATAATTGATGTGGAAATGTCATCTTTGAGAAGGATAGGCTGTCATTAGCTCTTTTAAGGACTTTGTCTGAGAGTCCAAGTGAGCCTCCGATGACAAAAACAATGTGGCTATTGCCTTGAACGCTACAGTTGGCCATCATTTGTGCAAGGCCTTCTGATGTGACCATCTTGCCGCCAAGGTCTAGGGTGATGACGTAGGCAGTATCTTTGATTTGGGCTAAGATTTTCTCCCCTTCTTTTTCTTTGATTTGGAGCTCTTCTTTTTCTGAGGCATTGTCTGGTGTTTTTTCATCTGTTAGCTCAATGATCCCAAGTTTGCAGTAACGGCTGAGTCTTTTGCTGTATTCATCTATGGCTTGTACCAAGTATTTTTCTTTGAGTTTACCTACGCATACGATTTCTATTTTCATGTGTCTCTCCTGAAAAGTCATTTTTTACCCCTATTATAACACGATTATAATTCTTCCTATACTTGTCCCCTTAAAGTAATACTTTAACCCTTAATTTTTTTTACTTTTTTTGCTTATTTTTCTCTCAAAGTATTCGCTTTCTCGGTCTATTCCTTTTCTTCTTTTATGGATATTGTATACTTTTTTGAATCTGTTTTAAGCATAATCACAACAAAAATTTGTATTTTTTTGACTTTCTAGAAATCCACTTTTCTTATTTCCAGGGAAATCCCTTAAAAAGCATCGGCATTTTCAACTTAAAGTAGCATTTATTTTTATGGATTTTGCCAGTTGCACAGATATGGAAATCAGGTGTATAACTATCTTATCAAGTTTCGTTATAACCTTGGTGAGCGAAACGGTTCACCCAATATAAAAGTACGGCATAAAGAACTATTCTAGGTACGTCCTTTATGCTGTACCACTAAGTATAAATTTGAAAGCCTTTAGTCTCCCCCTTCTAAAAGTGGACAAACTTATATTTAGGCCCTAACTAATGAAGTGGTGGCAGCTTCGTTAACTTAGGTAACTATCGCTTCATTGACAGCTTCTTCTAAGCCACGTTCAATTGCATACAAGCCTTCAACTTCCCAGTAAGCTTAAGGTAACCTTAGCCACGGCTAACCGAGGCGGAAACTAGCAGTGATAACTACAATGGTAGCGCTTTCACCAAAAGGCCCCCGCAAGAGGTGCACCAACGCAAGTATTCCCCATGTGAACCTAAAAGTTGAACCTTCCTCGCAACTGAACAAGTGCTTTCCTTTCATTGTCAATGACACTTACACTTTGCCACAACAGCATAAGCCACCTGAAGTCTGCCCGTTTTTTAAGGGGGAGGGTATACTTCGGGTGGCTTGTGTTGTCTATTCTTCTACAAACCATAAATTCATATCTACACCACCTGATATGCCATCTACAGTTCCGCTATCTGTATATTGCCACATCTTAAATGCATAAGGAAAACTTGGTACATCACTATACTCTGCTAACCATACCTCATAGTCAGATAGCTCCTCTAGTGTAATCACATCTTGTAGCCAATGTCTGCTTCCATAAATCATAGGTTTGTATCCTGCTTGTTCAATCACTTCACAGAAAGCTTTTGTAATCTGTGTTTTTTCTTCTCTTGTTAAGTGCGTAATCCTATCTTTCCCTGCAACAAATTCCATATCAAAAACGATAGGATAAGTGACCTTATGCCCTTGAATCTGTTGAAGCACAAATTGGGCTTCTTCTTTGGCCTCTTCTACTGAGATAGCCTGTGAGAAGAAATATAATCCTACATCTATGCCTACTCGATTGGCTGAATTCATATTATATGTAAAAGTCGGGTCTTCTTTAATTGCGCCATTTCCATAGCCTCTATACCCTACACGTATCATGGCAAAGTCAATACCATCCTTCTTGACCTTCTGCCATGATATCTTTTCTTGATGTTTGGAAACATCAATGCCCCACTTGGCTTTTATATTATCATACTGATAGCTCTTCTTACCCTGATATGTTTCTAAAGCTTCCCACTTATAGCTATGCCTTGGTAGTGCCCTCTCATATTCGATGCTAGGTATTTCTTCATACTCTATTCCATCAAGTTCAGGTCTATACCTTAAACTCACGACTGTCCCACACAAGTATAGTACTGCTGCTATTATTATAAGACGGGTTATCTGTTTTCTAGTCATTTCTTCTGCTCCTTCTCCCTCTTACTGCACTCATGTTACAATCATTGTACGTCTAAAACCTTACAGTGCTCTCCATAACTTTCTTAAGATATTGTCATAATTCCTTCCCTTCGTGCCTTGTCCCTTATCCTTTTTCCCGAAATAGAACAAGCCAGCTTTAGTCTCATCTTTTAAAAAACGAGACTGAAACTGGCTTGTTCTTCTAGCATACGCCTTTCCCTTTATTTCAAAATCCTATTGTCTAATCCCCTTTTCCATTACTACCTTTGACGCCCTTTAACCACTTTCCCTTCCCTTATTCTATCTCTTATGAAATCCTTTGGATGATTAGAATTAACTTGCCTTTTCCGCTCTTTTTCTGTAAGGATAAACTTGCTTATTCTTTACCATGAAAATTTCATTGTAATCTTGTTCATGTTCTTTGAACAACACATGGGTTACATGAATAATTGTTACATCTTCTAAGTCTAAGAGACTCTTCTCTATTTCCTTAGCTTTCACAGGATCTAGTGCTGAGAAGGCTTCATCAAGCAAGATTAAATCAGCCTTTTCTAGAAGTGCTCGTGCTATAGCAATACGGCTCTTCTCTCCACCTGAGATATTCTTTCCATCGTCATAGAGCATACGTCCAAGTCCATCTGGATGGGCTGCTACAAACTCAGTAAGTCCTGCTTGTTGAAGGGCTTCTAGAATCGCTTCATCACTGTAGTCTTTGTAAAGTGTTAAGTTATTTCTTAACGTATCTTCAAAGATAAAAACCTTTTGGTCGATGTTACTGATTGTCTTAAAGTAAGCCTCTTTCTTAATCTCTTTAAGGGCTACATCCCCCATCCAAATCGTACCTTGTGTTGGATTGAAATATTTGCGTAAGAGTTTTAGCAAAGTGGATTTACCGCCACCACTTGGGCCAATAATTAGGTACTTTTCACCTTTTTTGAAGGCTACATTAACTTTTTCTAAGATAGGTTGATGCTCGTCATAGGCAAAGGAAACATCTTCTAGACTCATCCCTTTTCCTATAGCACAATTCTCTATCGTTTCTTCTGCTTCAATTGCATTCGTAAGGGTATCTTCTATCTTTTTAATAATTCCGCCTACTGAAGCAATTTGTGGCATCGCTTCACTCATCATCATCATAGGCCCTAAAATTCTAAACATCCCCTCTACTACAAGGAGTACACCTCCAATTGTCCCCTTACCTTGTAAGGCTAAGTACCCTGCTACTCCCATGACACCTAGCACCATAAAGTTTGACACTGTATTTTCCATACAATAGACGTAGGTCAGTAAGCGGTCTACTAAGTACCCTTTATGTTGTACCGTTTCACTTTTCTTATCAAAATTCTTTTGGATACGCCCTTGTAGATTGTTGTTACGAATAATGTGAAATGCAGACAGTACTTCTTTGATATACCCTGTATAGTTTTCAAACAAGTCACTCCTTAAGGTCGTCTGCTTGGTAATAGGTCTTTGCAACCACAAGGTAAGCCCTGTATTAATGATAACAAGCAAGATTCCCAGCCCAATCAACTTAGGATTGACTGTCCAGATCATCCACATCCCTGCAATAAATACTGCACCGCCATCCACAATAGCGTACACAGGGTTAATCAACTTTTGCTCGAGTGTATTAAAGTCATTGGTTAGGGCAGATAAATATTTGGCGTTATTCTCTGCATAGAATTCACTTATATTTTTGGTATACATCTTTTCTAAATAGTAGTTTTTCATCTGCTCATTAGCTTTGCGCTTATATAAGTTCTTTGCATAAGTTACAAGTATTGCAATCGGCACTAGGGTTAAGGCAATACCCATCAACCTCATACTTTGGCTTGTAAATGCTGTCATTTCCTTGTTTAGGGCAAGGTCGAATAGCCCCATCATCTCAATCATAACGTACCCTTCTATTAGCCCGAGTACTAAAGTAATTCCAACGGCCACTAGTAAGTATGGCCATACGTTCATTAAGCGTTTTAGCATACGCTCACCCCCTCAAAATAATCTGCTACATCATAGCATATCAGTCTGCCTGCTTGCAGTTTCAATACATAGTCATACCCTTCGCTCACGCCTTCATAGTAGCGATGACTAATGGCAACTACTGTCTGTGGCAAGCTCAAGAAGACTTTTTCTATCTCACGGCCCAAGGCTTCATTTAAGCTAGCTGTCCCCTCATCTACAAAGAGAATTTCTGCCTCTTTGGCAATGGCACGTGCAATGGCAATACGTTGTCTTTGCCCACCTGATAAGTTCTTACCATTCTCCAATAAGAGTGTGTCTAACCCCTCTTCTAAGCCTTGTATTACAGATTCAAGGCCTGCCGCGCCAATAGCCTGAGTCATACAACTTTCTTCTACTGATTTATAAAGACTAATATTATTTCTGATGGTATCTTCAAACAAGAAGATGTCTTGGTCAATAACAGCAACTTTATCGTTAAAGTCTCTTTCATCTATTGTTCTATAATCCACACCATCCACTTCAATAGTGCCTGCATAGTCTTCATTTAGAAGTTCTAACATTTTAAGCAAAGTAGACTTACCTGCCCCACTTGCGCCTTTAATCAAATATTTTTTCCCTTTTTCCAAAGTGATACAAGCTTTGTCTAGCAACGTACGCCCTTCGTAGCCAAAGCTCACTTGGTTTAAAGTAATGTGTTCTTTAAACACAAAAGGTTCACATTTTGTTTCTTCTTGTGCCACCTCTAAATGAGTCAACTTATCATAAATTTTAATGGAAGAACGCATGACATTAACAAGGGGTAAGGCGTCCATAATTCTAAAGACAATTTGTGTACTAAGCTGAAATAAGAATACAGCTACACCTAGTCCAAGCCCTGCACCAATGCGATGCCCTAAGTAAAAGATTACAGCTGCCATAACAAAGTAACCTACAAAAATAAGTACATTTTGTTGAATCTCTGAATAGTTATTAAAGGCCTGCTTTCTAGCCTCAGCTCTTGAGATCTCCTTTTTGTTCTTTTCCAAAAACTTCTCTTCCATATTCCCAAGCTTAATAATCTCTAGACCATTAAAGGTATTACTCATATTTAATGTCAGCGTTTCATTCCCCTCGGACACTGCCTCTTGCAACTTCTCAGTACGTGCTAAAAAGAGCTTACACAGGATGTAACAGACAGCCGATACAGTCAAAATTCCTCCAGCTAACAGTGGTTCTTGTACAGCGATGATGAGGATACCGACTAAGTACATTCCCCCTCCTGAAATTAAGTTCAATAAACTGACGAAAAACTTCTCTTCTATTAAGTTCACATCATTGGTCAGCCTTGAAACGTAGTTTTCCTTAGACACTTTGGCAAATTGCTTCGGTGTCATCTGTAAAACCGTACGGAAAGCTTCTTTTCGAATGTCCAAAAGCACATTGCGCATATAACCAATCCGTAAGAATCTAGAGGCTAAATAAAGTCCCGCGCCCACACATACAATCACAACACCATAGATAATACGTGTTATAAAAAGTTCCATACTCCCTTTTTCTAGTGCATCCATCACCCAAGAGGATACCCCCATAATCAGCAAGTCACTGATAATAAAGAAGCAACTTGCAATGGTATACATAATAAATTCCCATTTTCTTTTTAATAATAATGTTTTCATAAACCCTCCCCAAAATTACAGGATTCTTTGTTGCAAATAGATTGCTACTTTTGCGCACAAAAATAGACTATAGAAAATACTATTTCCTATAGTCTATAAGGTCCAGCCTAGCCTGTCGGTCTGCTCGCTGCGCTTCTATCTATAGAAAAGTAGAGTTATAATGAATCTTATACTATCTGCATCAAAGAACACGCCTTATAGGCATCACAAACAAACCTATTTTAAGGCCTCAAAGTAATTTCGTTACTTTAAATTTGTATTTTTACAGTGTTCTTGATTCGTTGATACCAAGGTATCTTCTTAACAGCTTAGTATTATACTCATCCTCTACTTTCCTCCAATTCATTAATTTATTTTATAATAATACTATAGTATATATTTTTTGTAAATACATAAAATATATACTAATTTGTTCTAATTTACTTTTTAACCTATTTTTAACCTATTTTACCTACGCTCTTTACATGAGTCTTCTATACTCATAATATACTCTGATATGAGCGATCGAGTATAAATTTCTTCAAGACTACATCCTATCCTCTCATGTATAGATGAGAAGAAAAAGACCTACTGATGGTTGATCACCCTATCTCGTAGGTCATTTTTTTATGCTTATACTTTGGCTTTTTTCTTGCCTAGATAAGCTTCTTGAATTTTCTCATTTCTAAGTAGTGCAAGTCCTGTTCCCTCTAATATAATATTCCCTGTCTCAAGTACATAACCATAATCTGCACACTTAAGCGCAAGGTTAGCATTTTGCTCTATTAGGAGTATGGTCATCCCTTCCTTATGAATGGTCTTAATAATCTCAAAAATATCTTTAATAACAAGTGGTGCAAGACCTAGTGAGGGTTCATCCATCATTAACACTTTTGGCTTAGACATAAGTGCACGGGCTACAGCCAACATTTGTTGCTCGCCCCCTGAGAGTGTCCCTGCTAACTGCCAATGCCTAGATTTTAGGATAGGAAAAAGCTTGTAGACCCATTCAATATCTGCCGTTAAGTCATCTTTTCTTAAATAGGCACCTATCTTAATATTTTCTAGTACCGTCAAATTGGGAAAGATTCGTCGCCCTTCTGGTACAAGTGAAATGCCTCTACTGACAATTTGGTTAGTGCCCGCCCCTATAATACACTCACCTTCTAGTAAAATATCACCTGAGTCTGCCTTCACCAAGCCCATAATGGTTCTTAGAATCGTACTTTTTCCAGCTCCATTAGCACCTATTAACGTTACAATATGATTATCAGGCACCTCTAGACTAATACCTTTGACCGCTTCTATGCCACCATAGCTCACTTTTAAATCATTGATTTTCAGCATCTTCACTCACCCCCAAGTAGGCCTCAATAACCCGCTCATTTTGTTGAATCTCTTCTGCTGTCCCCTTGGCTATAAGCTTTCCAAAGTCTAGGACATAAATATGCTCTGAGATTTCCATAACCAACTCCATATGATGCTCTATCATAAAGACTGTCAAATTAAACTCATCTCGAATACGCTTAATAAAAGCTGTCAGCTCTAAGGTCTCTTGTGGGTTCATCCCTGCTGCCGGTTCGTCTAAAAGTAAGAGTTTTGGCTTGGTCGCTAATGCCCTTGCAATCTCTAAGTGGCGCTGTTGACCATAAGGCAAGCTACTCGCCTTCTCATCTTTTACATCCAATAACCCTACTGTTTCTAGAAGACTTAATGCCTTCTCCTGCATTTGCGACTCCTCTTGTCTTGCTTTCTTTGACCGTAAGACGGTGCTGAAAAAGTTGTGCTGAAGGTGCATATGTTGTGGAATCAAGATATTCTCAAGAACGCTCATCTCCTTGAACAAGCGAATGTTTTGAAAAGTTCTTGCAATACCTTGTTGTGTAATCCTATCCACACGCATTCTCGTTATGTTTTGGTCATTGAAGTACACTGTTCCTTCTGTTGGGAAGTATACCCCTGTAATTACATTGAATACAGTCGTTTTTCCTGCCCCATTGGGACCAATAAGCGCTACTATTTCGCCTTCATGTACTTCTAAGTCTAAGCCATCAATAGCAACTACCCCACCAAATTGCATCGTTAGTTGATTAAGTTTTAAAACGTTCATCAGCACACCTCCTTTTGTTTTCTATTCTTCCACTTTGTCTTTATGTTCTTGAAAAACTGCTTTATACCTTCCCAGGTCAATTCATTTTGTCCCATAATGCCTTTACGATAATACAGTACAACAACCATCAAAATTACAGAAAATACAACCATTCTAAGGCCTGGTCTAAAAAGTGGAATCTCCCTGCCAAACAACTTCGTTGGCTCATCTAAGAACCTTAACCATTCCAGTCCTGCCGTTACAAGAAAAGCCGAGATTACTGTTCCCGAAATGCTCCCCATCCCGCCTAGTACAATAATAAGTAAGAAATTATAAGTAAGTGTAAAGTAAAACTGCTTGGGGTCTACTGTCCCTAGCAATGCAGCAAAAAGTCCACCACCAATACCTGCCATAAAACCACTAATCATAAAAGAAATCACCTTATGCTTAAAGAGGGAAATCCCCATAGCCTCTGCTGCTACCTCATCTTCTCGAATTGACTTAAAGGCCCTACCATAACTCGAGCGAATAAGTAGGAACATAAAAATAATAGATAGTAACATCACCCCAAAGGTCCACCACATGCTTGTAATAGTCGGAATGTTCTTAATCCCCAAAGCACCGTTAGTAATGCTTTGTAAGTTGGTAAAGACAATACGTATAATCTCGGAAAATCCTAGTGTAGCAATAGCTAAATAGTCTCCCTTTAGCCTTAGTACAGGTGCTCCAATTAAGAACGCACATCCTGCTGCCACTACACCTCCAAGTATCAAGGCTATTACAAAAGGTAACTGAATATTAGCAATCATCGGATGCATTGGCTCTAGATAATATACCATTTCACGCTCTGCCAGAGGTACAGTGAAAATCCCCACACAATAGGCACCAATAGCCATAAACCCTGCTTGCCCTAGTGAAAAAAGTCCTGTAAAGCCATTGATTAAATTCATAGATAATCCTAAAACCGTATAAATGGCACACAAATTTAAAATACGTTTCAAATAACTATCTAAAAAGATGTTGCCTAGTGCTACACAGATGCCCAGCGCAATTATTGCCCCTAAAGTGAGCATCATTTTTTTCTTTTTAGTCATTGCTTACACCTTCTCTATAACTTTCTCACCCATAAGACCACTTGGCCTTACAAGTAAAATGATAATAAGAAGTACAAAGGCTATGGCATCTCGGTATCCTGTCAAACTACTAAAGCAAGCTACCAAAAGCACCTCTACTAACCCCAATATAAAACCTCCAATTACAGCACCTTTAACATTACCAATTCCACCTATAACTGCTGCAATAAAGCACTTAAGCCCTGGCATAACCCCCATCATAGGTTGTACTTGAGGATATTTCATTCCCCATAATATGGCTCCAATTGCCGCAAGTCCAGACCCTATAGCAAAGGTGGCACCTATAACCTTATTGATTTCAATCCCCATAACTTTAGCAATCTCATGATCTTTAGACACCGCACGCATAGCCATCCCAAGTTTTGTTTTATTGATGATTAAAATAAGTCCTATTAAAATAAGGATGGTAACAACAGGTACTACAATCATAAGTGGTTGTATGCTCACACCACCTATTGCAATAGGTGTCGTCATTGCCGGGAATTCTGGAAAAGCCTTGGGCTTACCAGAAAACAAAAAGGTCGCTAAGTTCTCCAAAAAGAAAGAGACGCCTATGGCTGAAATTAAAATAGAAGATTTGGGCGCATCCCTAAGCGGTCTATACGCAGCCTTCTCCACTAAGCTTCCTAATATAACAGTACATACTACGACAAGGATAATCGCTATATACCATGGTACATGAAAAATGGTAATACCGAAAAATGCAAAATAGGCTGACATCATAAAAATGTCTCCATGTGCAAAGTTAATAAGTCTTAAAATTCCATACACCATGGTATACCCAATGGCAATTAGAGCATATAAACTCCCTAGTGAAATGCCATTGGCAAGGTGCTGCATCCACGTACTTAACATGAAATTTCCCCCTTTTCTTATTTTCCTTCCAATAAGACACTACCCTTTTAAGCCAAAAGAGGGTTAGCCCATTATTCCTACACGGTTCGGCTAACCCATCAAGTTCTATTTAATGACTACAGTATCAGAGTATACAAACTTACCGCCTTCAACCTTTTTAATAATGGCCATGTTTTTGTCCGCATCGCCCTCTTCATTAATGGTAATCATACCTGTTACACCTTCAAAATCTACAGTCTTAGCAAGTTCATCTCGAATCGCCTTAGGGTCACTACTCCCCGCACGTTCAATGGCATCTAAAATCAAAATATAGGCATCGTATCCTAGTGCACTTACTGCTGGTACACTATCACGATCTGGATAAGCTGCTTTATAAGCTTCTACAAACTTTTTAGCTTCATCTGTAGCAGGTGCTGTGTCATCAAAAAATGTAGAAAGGACAACACCTTCTACTTCTTTGCCGCCTACTTCAATAAATTCATTAGTTTCCCAAGTGTCCCCACCTACAAAAGGTATGGTCATTCCCAAATTACGTGCTTGTTTAATAATAAGTGCTGACTCAGTAAAGTTCCCTGGTGCAAAGACTACATCTGGATTCTTTTCTTTAATATTAGTCAAAATTCCTGAAAAATCTTGGTCATTGGTATTGTAATTTCCTGTTGTAACGATACAATCAGGGTCACCTGTAAGTTCTGTAAATGCATCTACAAAAAACTTTGCAAGGCCTACTGCATAGTCATTAGATACTTCTTGGATGATAGCAGCTTTTCTATAGCCTTGCTCGTAACAATAATTAGCCATAACAGTACCTTGGAATGGGTCTAAGAAGCATACACGGAAATAATAAGGATTATCCTTAGTTACTAATGGATTCGTACAAGATGCGCCTACTGCTGGCACTTCATTGCTCTTCACAATATTGCCTGCTGCAATAGAAAAACTTGATCCCCATGATCCAATAATGGCAGATACTTTATCCTTTTCTATAAGTCGTGCTGCTGCCGTTGTGGCTTCAGCCTTATCAGATTTATTGTCTGCAATAACCAGTTCTACCTTTTTCCCCAATACTTCTGGATACAACTGGTTGGCAATTTTCATCCCTTCTACTTCTAGCTCTCCTCCAGCAGCATTTGCCCCTGTCAAAGGTTCAAATACACCAATTTTAATTACATCTTCACTACTACTTCCACCATTTCCTGCTCCTCCTGTACTACTACAACCAGTAAGAGTCGTTACAAGCATCACGCCACATACTAAAAAGCTCATCAGTTTTTTCATCATTTAGCCCCCTTTATGCACAACTACTATTGTTCTATAAATATTCACCTATAATCTTGAATATGCAAGAATTTAAGGTGATCAGGTCCTCTTGTCATTGTTTCAATGCTCAAATTTTATAGGCTACAATGTAATATCTTTGTTTACATTCTGAAAAACTATATTATAATAATAATCGAGTGAAAAAACGAATATTTGATAGATAGAGGTTAGTAATAATGGGAATTCAATTTAAAATTGGGATGCGTACACTTAAAACTTTAATAGCTGTAGCAATCTGTATTATCACCCTTTCGTTTGTCGGTGTACAAGATCCATTCTTTGCATGCATTGCCACCATCTTTGTTATTCAAGGGGATAAAGATGGCTCTGTAAAAAATGCTAAAAACCGTGTATGGGGAACTGCCTATGGGAGTATCGTTTCTAATATTGTTTTAGTATGCCTAAGCTTTTTGCCTTATAACGCTTATGTGCAAACACTTGCAACTTGCTTAAGTATTTTCTTAGTTATTCAAATGGCCTTATTCTTCAAAAAGCCTGCTGCTATTTTCCCAGGCTGCATTGTACTATGTGCCATTCTTTGTACTACAACTAATATTCAAACGCCACTTTTATATGCCATTAAACGCACAGCTTATACCCTGTATGGGGCTATTGTAGGCTTAGTCATTAACCTTTACGTCTGTCCTTATCAACCAACTGCCGCCGATATTATGGAAGATCTTGCAGATGAGATTGCTGAGGATACTCGTGAAGCCATGGAAGCTATTGAAGCTATAGAAAAAAATACAGAAAAAAGCGCCTAGAAGACTCTAGGCGCTTTCTCTATACTTCAAGTGAAACAATTAAACTTGTGGTGCTTCGTTTTCTTTAACTAATTCTTGAATTGCAAGAGCTAATTCATCTAATTGTTTTTGGTCTACACAACTTGGTGCTTCTGTCATAAGACAGCTTGCATCTTTTACTTTAGGGAAGGCAATGACGTCACGGATGTTGTCACGTTTTGCCATAAGCATAACGATTCTATCAAGACCGAATGCTAACCCGCCATGTGGTGGTACACCATATTTAAAGGCATTGAGTAAGAAGCCAAAACGTTCGTAAGCTTCTTCTTTTGTAAAGCCCAGAAGGTTGAACATTTTTTCTTGCACATCGCCTTGATAAATACGAATACTACCGCCACCAAGTTCATAACCATTTAAGCAAAGGTCATAAGCTTTAGCACGTACTTTACCTGGATCTGTATCCATAAGTGCAATATCTTCATCTTTAGGCATTGTGAATGGGTGGTGCATGGCTACATATCTGCCGCCTTCTTCATCGTACTCAAGAAGTGGGAAATCTGTTACCCATACAAATCTAAACTCATCTTTGTTGATAAGGTCTAAACGTCTTGCAACTTCTTGACGGAGTGCACCAAGTGCTGCATATACAACAGATGGTTTGTCTGCTACAACTAAGATAAGGTCGTTATCTGTTGTACTCATACGTTCTTTCATTGCAGCTACAGTCTCTGGTGTTAAGAACTTAGTGAATGAAGATTTTTCTTCTCCATCTGGTCTAACTTGTAACCAAGCCACACCTTTTGCACCGAAGTCTTGACCTACTTTAACTAAGCTATCAATTTGTTTACGTCCAAGGTCACCCATTCCTTTTGCATTGATGGCACGTACTGAACCACCATTTGCTAGTGCATTTTCAAATACAGCAAATCCGCTGTCTGCTACCACATCTGAAAGGTCAGTAAGCTCTACACCAAAACGTAAGTCTGGTTTGTCACTACCGAAACGATCCATAGCTTCTTGGTATGTTAATCTTTGGATTGGAAGTTGTACTTCATGCCCAAGCACATCCTTGAACACATGTTGGATAAGTTGTTCGTTAAGTCCCATAACTTCTTCCATGTCTACGAAGCTTAACTCCATATCGATTTGTGTAAACTCTGGTTGACGGTCAGCACGAAGGTCTTCGTCACGGAAACATTTTACGATTTGGAAGTAACGGTCATAGCCTGACACCATAAGAAGTTGTTTAAAGATCTGTGGTGATTGAGGTAATGCATAGAAGTTACCTGGATGTACACGAGATGGTACTAAGTAGTCGCGTGCACCTTCTGGCGTAGATTTTGTAAGCATTGGTGTTTCAATTTCAAGGAAACCTTTTTCTTCTAAGAAACGTCTTACAGCCCCTGTTGTTTTGCTACGCATCATAATTGTGTTTTGCATATCTGGACGACGAAGGTCTAAGTAACGATATTTAAGACGTAACTCTTCTCTTACATCACTGTTTTCTACAATTTCGAAAGGTGTTGTTTCAGCTTCAGCTAAAATACGAAGTTCTTGTACTTCGATTTCAATATCACCTGTTTTCATTGTTTTGTTCGCATCTTCACCACGTGAACGTACTACACCTGTTGCTGCAATAACATATTCACTTCTAAGTGTTTCAGCTTTTTCAAATACCTCTTTATCTGTTTCTTCACCAAAAGCTAATTGAAGTAAGCCTGAACGGTCTCTTAATGTAATGAAAAGTAATTGACCTAAATTTCTTCTTCTTTGTACCCATCCCATGACTGTCACAGTCTCGCCAACGTTGGCATGGCTAAGTTCTGTACAACGGTGTGTTCTTTGTAAACCTTGCATTGATTCTGACATATTCGCTCCTCCTTAATTGTCTATACAATCTCTTATTTATTGTCACCTTCAAGCCTTAGCACGCTAAAACTTGAAGCGATACACTTTGCTAAATCTTACTTACTAAGTTCCTCTTGCATCACTGCTACAAGGTCACTAAAGGCTACTTCACGTGTTTCACCATTTTCCATATTTTTAAGATTAATCACTTGATTTTCCATTTCACTCTCACCAATGATGGCTGAGTACTTGGCACCAATTTTATTAGCAAATTTCATTTGCGCTTTAACGCTTCTTTGCAAGTGGTCACTCTCTGCACTAATTCCTGCTGCTCTAAGCTGGGTAATAAGTTTATAAGCGATAACCGTTGCATCATCACCTCTATAACCTAAGAATAGATCTCTTGTCGCTTGAGGCAGTGTGTTTCCATTTTCTGCTTCTTTGGCTAAGATAAGACGTTCCATACCTGCGCCAAAGCCAACAGCTGGTGTTGGTTTGCCACCTATTTCTTCTATTAGACCGTTGTAGCGTCCACCACCACATACAGTCCCTTGTGAACCAATATCATTAGATACAAATTCAAATACTGTCTTTGTATAGTAGTCTAAACCACGTACAATTTTAGGATCTACTACAAAAGGAATACCCATAGCCGTTAAAAGCTCTTGTACTTTATTAAAGTGTGCCATACAGCCTTCACCTAAAGTATCTAATACTGTAGGTGCATCTTCGAACATTCCCTGACAGTTTGGATTTTTACAGTCAAGTACACGAAGAGGGTTTTTCTCACGACGTTCGTTACAAAGTGGGCAAAGTCCTTCTTTTTTAGTTTCTAAGAAAGCTTTAAGTGCTTCATTGTACTTTTGGCGGCACTCACGGTCACCAAGTGAGTTAATGTGAAGCTCTACCTTTGTAAGACCAATACGTTTTAAAAGTTCATAACCAATGCTGATGATCTCTGCATCTGCTGTTGGTGCATCTGAACCAAACATCTCTACACCAAATTGGTGGAATTGTCTTTGTCTACCTGCTTGAGGTTTTTCATATCTAAAAGTAGGGGAAATATAGTAAAGTTTAACAGGTTGAGTATCTGCTCCCATATTGTGTTCAAGATAACTACGCGCCACTCCTGCTGTACTTTCTGGTTTTAAGGTAATTGCATTCTCCCCTTTATCTATGAAAGAGTACATTTCCTTTTGTACCACATCTGTTGTATCGCCTACACTTCTTTGAAACAGATTTGTAAATTCAAACATTGGCGTACGAATTTGAGTAAATCCAAAATCATCGCATAAGCCTCTAATGGTCTGTTCCATGTCGAGCCATTTTCTCATCTCTTCACCAAAAATATCTTTGGTTCCTTTTAATGCACGGATTTCCATAAGCATCTCCTTTTCACGATTTATTCACAATACTAAAGCTTATTTTTAAAAATTATGCACAATTTCACTGCATTCATACACATTTTGTGGGAAACCAATTTTAAACAATAAAAAACGCCCCTAGCATAATTGCCAGGGACGATATCATCGCGTTGCCACCCTGGTTCAAAACCCAAATAAACTTAAGTTCTGCACCTCTATGGCCTCTAACGTAGCCACACGTCGTATCCTACTTGATTCAAATACACACTCCGAGATGTCTTCTGATCTTATGAAGGCTTGCAGCCGTAGGCCTTCTCTCTGTAAGGTAGATCATACTCTTTCTCATCATAGATTTATGTATTAAGTTAGTTGTTATTTTATAGCTGATGTAGGTTTTTGTCAAGGAGTATATGCTTAAAATGCGATTTTTCTAATTCTTTTACACCCCAAATTTCCTATTGCATTTTCAAAATGCTATTGCTATAATACTGTCTATCGCTCACTTTTACAAAAACATATATTTTTTACAGAAAGAGGGATTTTATGATTCGACGTGCTCAATTAACTGACCTACAACAACTCCTAGATATCAAAGAACTTGTTATAGCCGATATGGCTAAGCACAATATTTTTCAGTGGGATCATACGTATCCTAACCAGGATATCTTAACGCAAGATATTGAAAATGGGGATTTATATGTTATAGATGAAGCAGGCACTATTTGTGGCTTTGCCTGTATTGATACCAACCAAGCACCTGAGTATGAAACACTCAACTTCAAAGGTCCTGATACCGCTTATGTTGTACACAGGCTAGCTATTCATCCAGGCTACGGCGGCCGTGGGTATGCCTCTCAAATTTTAAAATTTGCTGAAGACCTTGCACTTGAACAAGGTGTATCAGCCCTTCGCATCGATACATTCTCTCAAAATCATCGTGCTCAAGGATTGTTCAAAAAACAAGGCTTTAACTATATAGGAAACGTATTCTTCCCTCGTAAGCAAGAACCATTTTGTTGCTTCCATAAAACTATTTTTGCATAACTATAAAAATTTATATCAATATATAAAACAGGTTGTTGTTCTACATTTCAGGTAGATAGCAACCTGTTTTTCAATCTAACTTTATCTTTCTCAAATTATTCTAAAATTTGTCACTTTTTTACCCCTCCTACATATGATATAAATGTAAACAGCATTTAGGAGGTGAAACAATATGGCATGTAATAATTGTGGATGTGGATGCGGTAACAATAGTAACAATGGTGGTTGTGGATGCAACCGTCCTGTTCAAAAAGGATGCACTTGTTTAGCTAAAGATGTATACACTCTTATCGAAAAACTTGAAGATACTCTTGAAGATTTAGAAGCAGCTTGGGATGCATTAGAAGATGCAGGCTGTCTCAAAGAAACAACTAACTCCGGCAACTGCGGATGTGGTAACTGCGGATGTGGTAACTGCGGATGTGGCAACTGTGGATGTGGCAACACCCCTCAACCTAGAGCAACTGGTTGTGGCTGCAAATAGTAAAATTTAACTACAATGCCTAGAAAATTATTTTCTACGCTAGAAGTAATTGATAATCAAAGCTCCCATTATATAAACATGATATATAATGGGAGCTTTTCCTCATTAAAATATTGAGAAATACTATTAAAATTACTAGCTTACTTATTATTTCTTGCAACTTTCAAAAGGCTATCACCCTTTTGCTGTATCGACATATGATATAAGTGTAAACAAGTTTTAGGAGGTGAAACAATATGGCATGTAATAATTGTGGTTGTGGTAATAATAGTAACTGTGGTGGTTGTGGATGCAACCGTCCTGTTCAAAGAGGATGCTCTGACTTAGCTAAAGATGTATACGCTCTTATCGAAAAAGCAGAAGCTACTGCTTTAGAATTAGAAAAGGCTTGGGATGCTTTAGAAAATCGTGAGTGTCTTAAACAAACAAACAATGCAGGATGCAATGGCTGTGGTTGTAATAACGCTCAACCTCGTCAAAATGGTTGTGGATGTAGATAGTCCCCCTTCTTACTATCTCATAAGATTACTCTAAGAAGAAGCTCCATCCCTATTGTGTTTAGGGGTGGAGCTTCTTCTTATGTTATAACTAAATCGTTCTTCTACTTATACTTTTCAAAGCCTTCTCTTTTACGCTCAATCATTTCATCAATGCGTCCAATATAGTCTTCAAGACTCTTTACATTGGCAATACGATCAATGCGCTCACCATTTTGGTATACCATTTTAGTGATAGCACCTGCGCCTGCCGCAATAATGCTTTCACTTTCTTCCATAATCTCTACATTGTAGACACATTCATAGCCAGGTTTCGCATAGCCTACATTTTCAAAGTTTCCGAGCATATTTTTTTGACGGTACATGTAATAAGGTTGAAGCCCCATCCCTCTGCATGCTCTTTGACTAATGTCTAGCATTTGTTCAATCTTTGTAGCTTCTGCAAGCTGATAATCCTCTTGGTGCTCTTTGAGTTTAGATGCTCGCTTGATAGCCATCGTATGCACCGTAATATTCTCAGGATTTAGAAGCTTAAGTTCTTCTAGTGTATGGCGTACATCTACTACACTCTCACCAGGAAGACCTAGTATAATATCCATATTAATATTGTTATGCCCAAGTTCTCTAGCCATCTGGAAGACTTCCTTGATGTCTTCTACTGTATGATGACGACCAATGGTATCTAGTGTTTTTTGATTCATTGTTTGTGGATTGATCGATATACGGCCTACATCCATTGCTTTCATAATCTCTAGCTTTTGCCTTGTAATCGTATCTGGGCGTCCAGCTTCTATCGTATACTCGCCAATGTTTTCTAAGTTAAAGCTTGCCTTAATATGCTTAAGCAAACGTTCAAGCTGTACTTCATTCAAGCTTGTTGGCGTACCACCACCAATATAGAGGCTACGAATAGGATAATCTTTCTTAGCCTCTGCAATAAAAGTAATTTCTTTGCAAAGGGCGTCTAGATAGCTTTCTACATAATTCTTTTTTGCTTCTATAGCGTACGCAGTGAAAGAGCAGTATACACATCTTGTTGGACAAAATGGAATGCCGATATATAAGCTGATTTCATCTTTTTGATTTTTTTCTAAAATTTCTTCTTCTGCCTTTGCTACTTCCATCATCAAGTTTATCTTAGCATCTGAAATACGATAGACATCTTTGAGTCTTGTTCGGAGTGCTTCTTCACTCATTCCTTGCTTTTGATAGTCATGCACAATCTTGGTTGGACGAATACCTGTAAGCATTCCCCAAGGCATAGCCTTTCCTGTGAGTTGGTATAAGACATCATACACAACTTCTTTTAAAACAAGTTTGCGATTTCTCTTTGCTTTAATTTCATTGTTTGCTGACTCTATTTGTCTCTCACAGGTAAACAACGTACTTTCTTCTTTCAGTAACTTAGCAATTGCTTGGTTACCTTCTAAGATGCTTTGTACTGCATATTCACCTTCTATATAAGGTTCAAAAAGATGAATAATATTATTTATTTCAAATTCAGTATCATGATTGATACAAGTTAAGTTTATCATTTTTCTCTTCCAATCTATTAAAATCCACTCTACTCAAACATGTTAAAGCTAGCATTATGCAACTTTTCATAGCCTACTGTTGTAGAGGGTCCATGTCCTGGGTAAAGGACAACATCTTTGTCTAACGTAAAAATACGTTCTCTAATATTATGAATTAAATCCGTTGTGTTTCCACCTAAAAAGTCGGTCCTACCAATGGAGCCTCTAAAGATAATATCTCCTACAAATGCTACTTTGTATTTGTGGCTGTAGAAGGCTACACCATCTTTAGTATGGCCTGGCGCATGAATGACTTCTAGGCTTATATCTGTACCTTTTAAAGTAATAACCCCTCTATCTTGTACATATTCGTCTGCTTGCAAAGTTAAAAATCCATCAAACATAGTAGATAAGTTATAGGCTACATCTTCTAAGTAGCGTTTACCTTCTTCATGAATCACCACTTTTGCACCTGTATGGCGTCTCACTTCTTCTACTGCACCAATATGGTCAAAATGACCATGCGTTAAAAGAATTTTTTCTATTTGCAAACCATCTGCATCAATTTTACGATTAATGATGGCTGCATCATCTCCTGGGTCTACTACAAAAGCTTTTTTTGTTGCCTCATCTATAATAAAATAGGTTTGCTCACCTATCATCCCAACCACTAATTTTTCTATTTTCATACTTCACCTCTTCATGTCTACTTTTTTGAAAGCTTATTCTTGTTCTACCTTAAGTTCCTTGAGTAATTCATTAAGTGCTTGCTTTTTGATACATCTTGTTGGAATCCATACTTCTTTATTATTTTCTTTAACCAAAATAATATAATATGTTTTTGCTTCTACTTTTTTGATTTGTTTCATCTCTAGCGTATGCTTAACAAAAAACCATGTGTACCAACTTATTTGGCTAGCACTTACTTCTATATACTTTATCTTAGAAGTATATAGAAATAAGCCACCTATAAGAATCCCCATTAGGGTAACAACTAAATCAAGACTATTGATTTTACCTAGTGCCTGATACATTACAATATTATTTCGAACAAGTAAAATGGCAAGCATGATACTAATAAAAGATACAACTTTATCTCCTATTGTATTTCTACGATAAATAATCATTTTCTTCCCCCCGCTTTCTCTTATCACTCTAAAAAGAGGGACTGTATACCAGCCCCTTCTTCCTAAAATGATTTGTCACTTTCAAGTAATATGGTAACAGGGCCATCGTTGACAAGTGTAACTTGCATGTCTGCTTGGAATATACCTGCCTCCACTGGAATCTGACCCCTACTTAATTTTTCCATAAATAGTTTGAATTTACTTCTTGCATCTTCTACACTTCCAGATGCTATAAAGCTTGGACGCATCCCCTTTATAGCACTTCCATAGAGCGTAAAGTTAGGTACAATAAGGATTTTACCTCCTATATCCCCTACAGAGAGATTCATCTTACCTGCTTCGTCCTCAAAGATACGAAGTCCGCTTATTTTACTAATCATATATTCCATATCTTTTAAAGTATCTTCTGCCTTAATCCCTACTAAGACAAGTAAGCCTCGCTCAATAGCACCAATGGCTTCACCTTGTATAGCCACAGAGGCACTGGTTACTCTTTGTACAACAGCTCGCATAATAACTCCTTAAGATGAGACACGTTCAATCTCTACTACATCTGGAATTTGCATGACCTTACGTGTGATTTCATCCAGCTGGAAGGTATGATTGATTTCAATACGAATATTGAAAATAGCCTCATGATTTTTAGTTGTCCTTGCATTAAGGGATTTAACAGGTACTTTCATGTCTGTTAAAATTTTAGAAATATCTACAATAATGCCCATACGGTCACTACCTGTAATCTGAATTTCTGTAATGTAAGTGCGGTTTGTCTGCTCTTCATTAAACCACTGTGCTTCGATCAGGCGCTCTTTCTCTTCTTCACACATATGAATAATGTTGGTACAGTCTTGTCTATGGATAGATACACCTCGACCTCGTGTGATGTATCCCACAATATCATCTCCTGGAAGTGGTCTACAACATTTAGAGAAGCGTACAGCCACATCTCCTACCCCTCGTACAACAATCCCACTCTTACTTTTCTTCTGTTGCTTTTGCTCATGTTCAAAGTCTGTGACTTCTTTCACTACATGACCATCTAAGATTTGTTGTGGCGTAATTGGCACTTTTTTCACTTTAATATTTTCGTCAATCAAACGTTGAATGATTTGCTTTTCTTTAATACTCCCATAACCTATAGCTGCGCAAACCGCATCCCAATTTCTAAGTCCATAGCGTCTACATACATTCTCAATACACTGTGTATCTGAAAGTGCTGAGAGCACATATCCCTTCTGTCTTGCACAGGTTTCAAGAAGCTCTTTCCCACGAATAATGTCTTCTTGCTTAAATTGCTTTCTGAAGAATTGATTAATCTTCGTTTTCGCTTGTGTACTCTTAACAATGTTAAGCCAGTCACGACTTGGTCCTTTAGAGTTTGGAGAAGTTAAAATCTCTACGCGGTCACCATTTTTAATAATATAATCAACTTTTACAATTTTGCCATTTACCTTAGCACCTATCATTTTGTTTCCAATATCACTATGGATAGAGTAGCCATAGTCAATAGGTGTAGAGCCTTTTGGCAAGGTAATCAACTCACCTTTTGGGGTAAATACATATACTTGGTCTGTATACACATCTAAGTCTAGCTTTAAGGCATTCATGAACTCTGTGTTATCGTCCATATCTCTTTGCCATTCTAAGATTTGTTTAAGCCATGCAAGTTTCTCTTCTGACTTATCGCCCATAGACCCTGTCAGATTTCCATCTTTGTACTTCCAGTGCGCTGCAATCCCGTATTCTGCTGTACGATGCATCTCTTCTGTACGAATTTGGATTTCGAAAGGTGTGCCCTCATTGCCCATAAGCGTTGTATGAAGAGACTGATACATATTAGACTTTGGCATTGCAATATAGTCTTTAAAACGGCCAGGAATAGGTGTATACAGCTCATGAATAATACCAAGTACTCCATAACAATCTTTAACGTTTTGCACAATAGCACGCACAGCAAACAAATCATATATTTGATCTAAGGTTTTATTCTTATTTACGATCTTTTTATAAATGCTGAAGAAGTGCTTAGGTCTACCTTCAACTGTACACTCAATGCCTGTTTCATCCAATTTCTCTTTGATTTGTTTTACAATTTGTTCAATATATTCAAGACGTTCACTACGCTTCTTAGCAATTTTTTGAGCAAGGTCATAGTAAATTTCTGGCTCAATATAACGGAGTGATAAGTCTTCAAGGTCTGCCTTAATTTTACAAATCCCTAATCTATGAGCAATAGGTGCATAAATTGTGAGTGTCTCTTCAGCAATACGCTTTTGCTTATGTGGCGGCATAAATTTCAAGGTCTGCATATTGTGCAGTCTGTCGGCAAGTTTTATAAGGACAACGCGTATATCTTGTGCCATAGCAAGAAACATCTTCCTATAATTCTCAGCTTGAATCTCTTCCTTTTGAAGTTCCTTATTTCCTGAGGCATATTTAATCACCCCAAGTTTTGTAACACCATCTACTAATAAGGCTACTTCCTTATTAAATAAACGTTCAATATCTTCTAAAGTATAGTCTGTATCTTCTACAACATCATGTAATATCCCTGCTGTAATCGATTCGATATCAAGTTCTAGATCTGCTAATATATATGCCACTTGAAGAGGGTGGATAATATACGGTTCTCCAGACTTTCTAAGTTGGCCTTCATGGGCTTCCTTAGCAAGGTTATAAGCCTTCTCAACCATACTTACATCATCTGATGGATGGTATGAGCGTATTCTATTAATTAGCTTTTTATAAATTTCATCAGGCATCGTCTACCCCCTTTTTTCGTCACTTGCATATATTTATTATATTATTATAGTCATGTTAGAATAAAAATTCAATGCTATTGTATATAAAAAGACACGTAGTGGATGGCTACGTGTCTTTTTATTTGTCATAATTAGTATTTAAGTAAGGAAACGATATTTTGTCCACCTAGGATTTCTCTACCGTTTAGTTCCTCAAGTTCAATGAGATAAACAATTTTCACAACTTCCCCACCGAGTTTTTCGATGAGTTCAACGATAGCTTTTGTTGTACCGCCTGTTGCAAGAAGGTCATCTACAATGATTACTTTTTGGCCTGGTTGGATTGCATCAATGTGCAACTCAATTGTATTACTACCATATTCTAAATCGTAGCTTTGGCCAATTGTTTTATAAGGTAATTTGCCCGGTTTTCTAACAGGAACAAAGCCTTTTTGAAGTTTGTAAGCTAAAGGTACTCCAAAGATGAATCCTCTTGATTCTGGTCCAATAACGAGGTCAAAATCTACATCTTGTACTTCTTCTGCCATTTTATCGATAGATTCTTGTAATCCTTTAGCGTCTTGTAAAAGTGGTGTAATATCTCTGAATAAGATACCTTCCTTTGGGAAGTTTTCCACATCTCTAATTAATGAGTATAAATCCATTTATACGTCCTCCTGTTTACCTCTTTTTCATACTTTGTGCAAAATCTTGCAACCTCATGTAACGTGTTGAGTGTTCGAGTTTTGTTTTGTTGCCTTGTAATAAGGTATAGATAACTTTTTCCTCTACAAGCTCATAAGCTATAAGCTCAAGCTCTGTAAAGATGTCTAATATCTGTAACAGTTTGTATTCTGTCATATCATAACTCATAAACATTTCCACTATCTTGTGTAAATAGACACTACTATTTTGATGCTTCAAGTACTTATAAACTGACTTGCAGTCTGTATAACTAGGTACCATTTTAGATATTTGCAAAGTATGTTGTTCCAAAGAGGTATTCAAACACCTATAGGTTCCTTCACTTGTAAAATCCCACTCGTAACATCTACTGTTACGCATATGAGCTTTACTAGGCATCACAAAAATAGCTGGTGCCTCTTGTAAAGACCAAAAATCATTATAGCATATTTTAGATAAGATAGTAACTTTTTTTTCATGTTTACTTAGGGAGGTAAATATTTCCATCAAGCTTTTCTCTGTAAATACGGACAAACCAGTAGGCTCAGCGTCTACCGCCTTTACTAGTTCAAGCTTATTGGGCATCTTAGGCTCCTTACACACTTCATAAAGCGCACGATAATACTTACTCTTTAAAATAGCCTGCTCTGAAGACATGACATCTTTAATGCGTAGTTGAACGGAGACTTTGTTATTCCATACATTTTTGCTAATTTCACAAGCTACAATGACTTCCTCCCCTTCACTTAAACAATCTGCCAGTTCACCTTTGTCAAACCCAATGGCATGTAAGACTGTATGATTGCTTTGAATCGCCAGTTTTAAATGCTTGTCACCACCAATTTTTTGAGCGTATTGAACTAATCCCCTTACTGCAAAAAGTGGTGTTGGGTTGCAAACGCCAAAGGGCTCCATTTGCTCAAGTTCTTCACATACCCCTATGGATATCTCTTCTAGCTTTAATTCTAAGTCAATCTCAAGGCCTGGTGTCAATAATTCTTCATTTAATTGAGTTTTGCCATAGGTGTTCAAATCTCTACAAAAGGCTTCTAGCCTATCTTCTTCTAAAGATAGGCCTGCTGCCATCTCATGTCCTCCAAACCTTGTCAAATGCCCCTTCACATAGTTAAGTGCTTCAAAGATGTTAAAGCCTTCTACACTACGTGCAGACCCTGAATAAATACCATTTTCTAAAGTAAGTACAACGGTCGGTTTGTAGTACTTGTTCAATATTCTAGAAGCTACAATTCCAATTACCCCATGATGCCATTCTTTGCCCGCTACAATGATGATGTCTTCATGCTTCGTATCTACATGAGCCTCTATATAGGCCTCTGCTTCTTTTAAAATTTCTTGTTCCATCTCTTGACGCTTTTTATTCTCTAAGTCTAAAGCTTCTGCTATAGATTTAGCACGCTCTTGGTCTTTTGTTGTCAAAAGCTCTACACCTATCTTAGCATCACTAATACGTCCTGCTGCATTGATACGTGGCCCTAACTGGTAACCTATCACATTGGAAGTAATCTTCAGTTCTCCATTTTGTACAACTTCTAAGAGTGCTCTTAAGCCTAAATGCTCAGTCTCTTTCATTTGTTTAAATCCTAAATACGTAATCACACGATTTTCTTTTTCTAAAGGGACTACATCTGCTATCGTACCGAGTGCTACAATATCAATGTATTTCCATATTTTATCTTCTACATTTTCCTTAAGGGCAATAGCATGGATAAGTTTGAAGGTTACCCCTACTCCAGCTAAGCTATCAAACGGATATGTAGTATCGTGCCGCTTAGGATTAATCACACAAAGTGCATCAGGTAGTATCTCTTGACATTCATGGTGGTCTGTAATAATCATATCTAATCCTAATTCTTTTGCGAAGGCTACTTCCCCTGTTGCTGCAATTCCTGTATCCACTGTAATGACTAAACTTGCATACTTACTAATCTTTTCAATTGCACCAACATTAAGTCCATATCCTTCTTCCGTTCGATTAGGAATATAATAAGAGACACTATATCCTTGTTCACTTAAAAACATATATAAAATAGATGTACTTGTTACACCATCTACATCATAATCTCCGTAGATGACAATATGCTCATTGGCAAGTTTAGTTTGCTCAATACGTTGTACAGCCTTATCCATATCGTTGAGCAAATAGGGAGAATTTAAATTTGCCTTTGAGGGTGTTAAAAAGTCTTCTATTTCTTCTACATTTTGGATTCCACGTCTATACAAAACTTTATTAACGATATTTCCTTGTCTTGATTCTTCTTTTCTATGCCACTTATATCTATTTGGTAACAATACTTTTTCACCCTCTCTGCTTCGTATTATTATTATAACATATTTTTTATTAGTCTTTATTTATTTTTATATCTATACAATGCTTTTATTCATGTGATATAATTTATACGTTATTTACTATAATAGGAGTGTTATCATGACTGAAAAATTTCAAGTAGGACAAATTATTGAGGGTACAGTAACAGGTGTTAAAGCATTTGGAGCATTTGTTTCATTAGACGAAACAACTCAAGGGCTCGTTCACATTTCTCATATCACTCATGGATTTTTAGAGAATATAGCTGACGCTGTTAAAGTGGGCGATATTGTGAAAGTAAAGATTTTATCAATCGATGCTACAAGCGGTAAAATTTCTCTTTCTATGAAAAATGCAAAACCAGGTCCATCAAGACCACCTAAGAAAGAAATTCCACCTGCAGATTTTGAGACATTAATGAAGGGCTTTATGAAAGATTCTACTGATCGTCAAACTGATATCAACAAAAGGCTTAATCGCTAAGGGTTTTAGGAAAAGGACAAGTAAAAGTTACTTGTCCTCTTTTTGTTACCTAAATTTTAGTTTACCTATTCATTTTGTATTTCCAAGAAGCTTTTCAATACGCTCTAGAGGCATATCTGTTTCGGTTCATGCGTATAAGCTTTTTTCCAATACTCGAAAGCCTCTTCATACTTTTCACTATCTCTACATAACTTACCTGCTATCGTTGCAAGCCAGAAGTTACTTTCAAATTGGTCAAGTGCTTTCGTTGTGAGCTGCCATGCATCTTCTACTTTGCCAACTTGCATATATGCTACCTCCAATGTTTTGAAGATAGCATATGAAAATATATCATTTAAAACGAGACGTGTTTGAGAGTACGCTTACAAAAAAACCATCACTATCGAATCTCGGCAGTGATGGTTTTTTCATTTCTCTATCTAACTATTGAAACATGCTTAAATACATAATTAGTTCGTTTTGTAGTCAAAGTAATCAAAATCAGCGTATTGTGTTCTATTTTGACTATCAATACAACACATCCCTATAAATGCCCCTGTAAACCCATCACAGTAATCATCCGAGTACAATGAATTATCAAATGCATCTCCTATACGCTCCCATTTGACATCATCATAGCTAAAGTAACCTCTAATCCATCCACTTCTAATAGTAATTTTAAGGTATATCTTTCTATCTTCTTGTAATAAAATCCTATGTGATTTATTTTCATCTTTTCTGCCTTGATCTACTTTTGTAATACCTAAGGCTTTTCCACCTAACGATTCACTGTGATAAATTCTAAAATAAAGATAATTACAATTATCATAATACACTGCTAAACCTGAAGATTGTTGAAAATACTTAGGGGTAAAATCAATACAGGTAGACACCTGTAAATTAAATGCAGTCATCTTCCTACCTACAAAGCTCACACGATTCAATGAATTTAAAGATTCTTGCCCTCTTAGTCTAAGACATTGTCTCTCCTCTATAACTTCCGCCCAACCTTTTCGGGATATTCTAGGCGTATAATAGTTGATATTCCACCCTTGATCAAAATTATCTCTTTCCTCTTCTTTTTCCCATATATGTTCTTTTAAGTTAGCCTCAGGCACTTGTATTTGAGCGAGATTACCTTCACCTTCTAGCCTAAGCCATCCATCTTCTGTCCAATACATTTTTTGAATGCATGTTTCTCTCCCTAATGTGCATCTTAATTCAGGCTTATAAGGTCTGCTACTATGATGCACTAAATAGTTCTCTCCATTTTGTGTTTCTATCCAAGATGCATGTCCGGATTTTTGAAGTTCACTATTGGGATTATAAAGATAAGGCTTAAGATGCCAAGAATCATGTCTGCTATAAAAGTCATGAGCGGTAGATGTTAAAATGGGATTCATTGGGTCTGGTTCATATTCTCCAAGGATAGTTTTTGATCTACCCATGGTTACACAATGACCATACCCCGTCCCACCTTCTGCACACATAAGGTAATAATATTCTCCTCTTTTATAGATATGTGACCCTTCTACACATCCGCGATCTGTCCCACCTCTCCAGATTCGTATTGGTGTACCTATTAATCGTTTTTCTTGTGTACTATACTCTTGAATTACAATAATACCTGGTTGCTCATAGCCTTGTCTTGATTCCCACTCTAGGTTAGTTACCCATTTTCTTCCATCCTCATCATGAAACATAGAAGGATCAAATCCTGATGAATTGAGATAAACAGGTTCACTCCATGGTCCTTCAATTTCTGGTGCTGTAATAACATAATTATCAATATCAAAAAACTGTGCTGACGTAGAATGCATAATACTGTACACCAAATAGAACAACCCATCTTGCTTACACCAAGTTAAGCAAGGTGCCCATACACCTTTAGAAGGCCCTAATCTTCTTAAATCTAATATTCTTTCATCTGTTAAAGCATGAGTATGCAACTTCCAATTTTTCAAATCCTTGGACAAATAAATTGCAACGCCTGGAAACCATTCAAATGTAGACGTCGCTAAATAATAATTATCATTCCGCCTACAAATACATGGATCCGGATTAAATCCTGGCAAAATAGGGTTTTGTATCATCTTATCTATCTCCTAAGCTTGCTTAAATTTTTTGTTTAAATTTTTAGTGACTCAAAATCTAACTTTTAATGACTTAATTTGATATGGTTTTGTTTTTACAGTAATCTTATTACTCTCAATTCTCATAGCTTCTGCTTCTATTTTTCTTTCTAAGAAGTCTACTTCATGTGCCTCTACTACATGCTCTGGACACACTACACTAACGAAGTTTGATTGTCCACTTGTTTCATAAAAACGCACAATCCATGCTTTTTCATCACTCTCAGTTCTTTTGATAGCACTTATAACAACACCCTCTCCTTTTATACTAAAGAAAGATTGGCTTTGTGGGAGTGTACCTATTTGAGCCGGTTTACAGTTAATCACATCTACTGCATGATTAAGAAGTATACCCGTTTTTTGAGCTTCTTCCACTGTTCCATATCCTAATCTGAATTCAAAAACATGTGTTCCTGTTTCTGGATGTGTATCAGGATTTTGAGTACTTCTTAAGAGACTAAGTGCTAAACTATTTTCTAACCCTCTATATCCATATTTTGAATCCGAAGCAATATAAATCCCCTGATTTTCTTCACAATATGCCATTCCATAGTAAATAGCCGGTACATCATCTTTTAATATTCCACGTTTTATACTACCCATTGGTACATCATAAATAAACTCACCGGTATGCATTTTGATATTTACTTTATAGTTCAGTTGAGGGACATATTTTTCATCACCAATTTCATTCCACACTGCCTCTACATGATACTTCACATTCTTTGCTTCTCTTTCAAGTGATACTGTAACCTGGAGACGTGATACGCCTATTTCTAATACATAACTAAGTGATTGAGCAACTTCACCTTTACTCATCTTAATCTTAGTAACTTCTTTCTTCACTTGATTAATAGATACATAGTTACCCACAATCCAGGCATTAGCCTCAGTAGCATCCTCCTTAATATAATTAAAATCTGCTCCTTCTTCTGTAAGGTACTCAACTTGTTCTTCTTTATTGTATAGAGATTTGAGCACTAGGGTATCCACATCAAATGTAGCTTTTACATACTCATTTTCTAATACATAATCCAAATATTCATTTGTACGTCTATCCTCTACTAATGCTGATTGTCTGCTGATTGAACTATTTTGTGTTACACGAATCGTATCATATCCATAGCTTGGCAACTTCACCTCTAATAATACTTTAGTGTACCAATGCCCCCAATATTGATTATAATCTTGTCCTAATTTTTCAAAACGAAGTAACTCATTCTTAGAATTAAATATCTCTAATTCGTCCACATCTGATCTATAGTCCCAAATCAATAGTTCCACATACCTTGTTGCTTCATAAGCAGTGTGATTGAACAACGTGTATAATCTTGTTTCTCCGCCATATCTTGCTGTTTGTGCTAACCCTAAATTGAATGAAACACCGGTATTACCAATCATACGCGCTGGATGATTTCCTACACCAGCACCCTCTGCTGTCTCTCCTAAATGTTTCTCTCCCCCCTCAATTCCTTGAGTATCTATATGGCTTACAATATACTCTAATTCTGCTTTACGTATTGTATTCGCTTTTGCCATGATATTTTGAAATTCTCCTAAAGCATATTCTCTAGTAAAGTTAATACCACAACCTGGTAACACATCATGGAACTGGTTAAATAATGTTTTATGCCAGCTTTTTGTTAAAGCGTCTTTTTGATAAGGTCTATCTAATAATACATGAGATAAAGCATTTACATATTCTGTATCTGCTAAAGTATTTTCACTATAACGATTTGCCATCTTAATACGAGAAGAAGAAGTAAAACATCCTGTTAATGTAAAGTTAAGTTCATGATCTACTACTGGAAGATTCTTTTCGAAAGGCTCTACTGTTTTAAAATAGTCATGATATGTACTAAATTTCACAGTAGGATAAATGGGCCAATAATTCATATCCTTCATTTTCTCAATATCTCTTCGTGTAGGTCCACCGCCATGATCTCCTACTCCGTATACAAATAAACTATCCTTTAGCCCTAAGTCTTCACATATTTTAGGTACATGTATCAAGGCATTTCCTGTAATTGAATTCCCATACCAAATAGGCTCTCTATAAGAAAGTACACTTGCTCCTGATGGTGCTTGCCATTTGTATAATGTCTGTTCATCAAGTCCACGACAATGATAATAATATTTCACACCACCATTTTTTAAGATTTCTGGAATATGAGCAGAATGACCAAAACAATCTGGCTCAAAATCCAACTGCAACATATCTACATCTATATCAAATAGCTTTGATAAATAATCTTTTGTATACAAAATATGTCTTGCAAAACTCTCCCCATTAGACATATTACGGTCATTTTCCACCCATGTAGAAGCAGCTAACTCCCATCTTCCTTCATGTACATATTTTTTAATTTCTTCTATCATTTCAGGGCAATACTCTTCAATAATTTTATAGGTAGATGCCTGAGACTGTGAATATGTAAAATCTTTATACTCTTTCAGAAGTTGTAGCATTGTTTTAAATGTATCAATTATAACCGATACTGTCTCATGCCATCCCCATAGCCAGTTCATATCAATATGTGCATGTCCTACGCAATGCACCGTATACTCACGTAACTCTTTTCCTATATGAGTAAGACTTCCTTCAACTTCTATAACATCTTCTTTAGTAATATAGCCATTTTCTTTCTTCTTTTTTAATAAAATATGGGATGCATGTTCTAGCTGCTCTTTGTAGTTATCTTTATTTTTAGTAAGCGCTAACTCCATAGCTACCCTCAACTCACTAAATATTCGTTCTTCCCAATAAGCGTTTTTTGTTTCTCTCTTAGGATTATTGACCTCTACCATCTGATTCCAATAGTTCCCCTCAAAATCATCTCTATAACTCATTAATTTATTATAACTATTCATCGTTTCATTCTCCTCACTTTGCAAACCTAATTCATTGGATTAATATGAAATAAATGGAACCGTTTAATTCTTCCTTTTAGATTTATTTACTACTTAATTTACGCTATAAGTCTCTGGTTATACATTAACTAATCTGTCATATATTCTAATTACACCTCTCCTATATATACTTTTATATATACTTTTATACATGTTTTTATCAACAATAGTATATCATAATTCATTAAATATATAAATAACAGTTTAAATACATGAATAGTCTGTTATTTCTTATTCTATATTCATACTTTTCCAAATAGACTACTCCAAGAACTGTGATTAATCTTTTAACACTCCTAATCAAATCTTTGATATAAAGCTATCTAAGTCTTGATAAATGCAAAGAAAGCACAAACTTTTATCCTTCTAAGTTTGTGCTTTCTCTTATTTTTAGTGAACCGTCTGGGACTCGAACCCAGGACCCTCAGATTAAGAGTCTGATGCTCTACCAACTAAGCTAACGATCCATATATTGTAGTACTAGCAATACTTTGCTCAATGGTACATAAGATTACTTTTTACAAGTACATTGGACTACCTTTATTATTATAATCTGATGCTCTTATATAGTCAATAAGTTTGTAGAATTTTTATATACTTTTTTATACATTTATAAATCTTGCGTATATCTCCAAGTGAGTTCTTCCCTCGCCCAGTTTATATTTGTCACTTTCCAAATAAAAAAAGCCCCAATTCACCACTGGCACCTATTATTTACTTTCTATTCCATTCAAAATTGAATATCTCTTTTAATTTGATCTCTATTATAGGAAAGTTTTTAAGCTCTATGCTCACCTCTTCATTATAATCTTTCGCTTCTTTATCAAGTTCAAGCGTAAAACATACAAATATAAAATTTCTATAAACGATATTTCTTTTCTACCTCTATAACCCTTGAAAAAATAAGCGCCCAAAAACTTAGTTTTTGGACGCTTTTACTGTTGTATAAATTATATAATTTAAGAATTATTTCTTTTTAGCTTTTGTTGTAGCTGCTTTGTCTTTGCTACGGTTTCTTTGGAACTTTCTCATTTCATACCATAGTGGACTGGCAATGAAAATAGATGAATATGTCCCTGCAATAATACCGATTACAAGTGGGAAAGCAAACTCTTTAACAGAAGATACACCAAATACGTACAGAAGTACAACCATGACTAAAGTTGTAATAGATGTATTGATTGAACGTGTTATAGTTTGTCCAACGCTCATGTCAATAACTTCTTCGTCACTGCCCTTGATTCTACCTTTGTTTTCACGAATACGGTCAAAAATGATAATTGTATCATTAATAGAGTACCCAATAATAGTAAGCATAGCTGCAATAAATGTGTTATTAAGAGGAATTCTAAATAACGCATAGACCCCTAACATAATTAATACGTTATGCATAAGGGCAAGTACAGCACTTGCACCAAATTTAAAGTCTTTGAATCTAAATGAAATATAAATAAGCATTAAGATTGCACCAAGTGCAACAGCTTGTAACGCTTTCATTTTAAATTCTGGACTGATTGTTGGAGAGAAGTTGTCATCTTTTAAAAGAATATCCCCTTTTTCTCCTGTTAGGTTATATTTTTCAGCTAAAGCATCGTATAACTTTGTTCTTTGCTCTGCTGTAGTTGGCTGCATTGTAATAATAATTTGTGTCTCACCTGTTACCTTTTGAATACGTGCTGCGGACTCTGGTAAGATTTCATTTACAAGTGGTAAAATATCTGTTTGTGGATCTACATCTACACCCAAATCCACCTGCATAACTGAACCACCTTTAAACTCGATATCATAGTTAAGCATACCTTGTCCACGTGCTGCATTAAATGGCATTGCTAGAAGTCCAATAAGAATGAGGACTGCAGAAAGTGTGAAGAATATCTTTCTTCTTTCGATAACTTTTAAATTATTCATCGCTTATGCTCTCCCCTCTTCAGCCTTTTGTTTGACACCATATAAAACTGGTTTATCAATACCCATACCTACTAGAAGTTTAAGCAATAATCTTGTTATAACAAGTGCTGTAAACATAGATACCACAATACCTACCGCAAGTGTTGTTGCAAAACTCTTAATAACCCCAGTACCTAATGTATAAAGTACTGCTGCTGCAATAAGTGTTGTCACATTACCATCTAAAATCCCACTGAAGGCTTTGTTGAAACCTGCATCAATAGATGAGCGTACAGTTTTACCTACTTTTAACTCTTCCTTAATACGTGTAAAGATAATAACGTTAGCATCTACTGCCATACCAATTGAAAGGATAATCCCTGCAATACCTGGTAAAGTAAGTGTTGAACCCATTAAACTAAGCACGATCATTAAAAGTCCCACATAGATAAGAAGTGCAATATCTGCTGCAATCCCGCTAAATCTGTAAAGTACGAGCATAAATACTAAGATAAAGATAAAGCCGATTAAACCTGCTTTAATACTTGTCTCTAAGGCACCCATACCAAGTTTTGCTCCTACACCATTTGAAGAAATATCCTTAAGCGCAAATGGTAGCGCACCTGCATTAATACGCTCCGCTAATTGTTTTGCGCCATCTGGCGTAAAACCACCTGATATCATACCATTTCCATCTGTAATATGAGATCTAATTGTTGCTGAGCTAATGACTTGGTCGTCTAACATGATAATAATGGGTTTTCCAATATTATTTTTTGTAAACTCTGAGAAAAGTTTAGTTCCCTCATCATCCATTTTTATAGATACCACTGGCTCTTGAGCACCCATATTATTGGTCGTGATTTGAGCTGTTGCTTCTTTAATGTTTTTACCTGTTAAAACTTCGTTTCCTGCTTCATCAAAGAATTTAAGCATTGCTGCTGCACCAATACTTTCTATTGCTGCTTGTGCATCTTCTACCCCTGGAATATCTACACGAATACGGTTGCTTCCTTCTTGCGAAGCATCTGCTTCTGTGTACCCCTCTTTGTCTAACCTTGTACGAATCATTTGTACTGCTGCTGCCATATCGGATTCTGTTGGATTCTCGATAGCTGCTTCATAAACAATGTTTACTCCACCTTGAAGGTCAAGTCCGAGTTTGATATTTTCAATACCAAATGTGTTCTTTTCCCCAAGCCCAAAGTAAGCAAGATATGAAAGACCGGCTGCTACAACTAACATAAGTACAAAGATCATGATACTTTTTAGCTTTTGATTGCCTTTATTCATTCCTTTTTCCTCCTTCGTGCCTTAAACTCACTAAATTTATTATATAATTTATACTCTTTTTAGTCAAATCTTCCTAGTGTTTATTCACTTAATTCTGCTTTTAAACCAATCGCACATTCAAGACGTTTCTTTTGCATGTTACAACCAATTTCATAAGTAGAGTTAATATCTCCATTAAAGTTGTAAGAGTTGGCAGCACATCCACCACTACAGAAGAATTTTGCCCAACACTCTGTACATTCTTGTTTACTATATACATTACATTTTTCGAATTTTTTACGTTGCTCGTGGTTTACAACACCTTCCCACACATCGCCCATTTTGAATTCTGGCATACCTACAAATTGGTGACATGGGTAGAGTTCTCCTGTTGGTGTTGCTGCAAGGTATTCTGACCCTGAACCACATCCTGCAAGACGTTTATGCACACATGGACCACCTGTTAAGTCAACCATGAAGTGGAAGAAATTAAAGCATTTGCCTTCTTCTTTATGACGACGTAGCATTTCTTTTGCAAGGCGTTCGTACTCACTACAGATCATTTCCATATCCCCTTCTTGAAGAGCATAGTCCATGTCAGCTGGTGCTACTACTGGTTCTACTGATACTTCGTCAAAGCCTTGGTCTGCCATATGGAGAACATCACTTGCAAAGTCTGTATTATGGTGTGTGAAAGTACCACGGATGTAGTATTGTTTGCCACCACGTTTTTCTACAAGCTTCTTAAACTTAGGCATGATCACATCGTAGCTTCCTTTACCATTTGCTGTTGGGCGCATATGGTCATTTACTTCTGGACGTCCATCTAAACTAAGAACAACATTATACATATGCTCATTTAAGTAGTCGATGATTTCATCACTAAGAAGTACACCATTTGTAGTCATTGTGAATCTGAAGTTTTTACCTGTTTGGGCCTCAATACTTCTGGCATATTCTACTACACCTTTAACCACTTCAAAGTTCATAAGTGGTTCTCCGCCAAAGAAGTCTACTTCGATATTTTTACGGTGTGCTGAATTTTTAGCTAAGAAGTCAATGGCAGCTTTACCTACTTCTAAAGTCATCATACCACGGTCACCATGGTATTCTCCTTCACCTGCAAAACAGTATTTGCATTTAAGGTTGCAGTCATGCGCTACATGTAAACAAAGTGCTTTTACAACTGGCTCACGGTCTAAGAAAGCTGGTACTAAGTCTTTGTATGAATCCTCTGTATCAAGCATACCTTCTACTTGTAATGTTTTAAGCTCTTTAATTGCTTCTTCTATTTCTTCTTTTGCATAGTCTGCTTCATATTTGGCTACAACATCCTCATTTGACATGGCAAGTACATCTTCTACGATTGCGTATGCAACATCATCAATAATGTGGATTGACCCACTATGGATATCCATTAAAATATTGGAGTCTTCAAATCTAAATTTATGTATCATATTCTTTTCCTTTCTATGTCGTAAGGCATATGTTGAATTTTAAGGTCTGGTTTAAAGGGTCATAGCATGAATTAAGCTTTCAACCGAAGTTGAAAGCTTAATTAAACTCAAACTTATTTTTCGCAAGCTTGATTTCCTACAGTACATGATGTTTTACATGCTGATTGGCATGATGTTTGACATTCGCCACATCCACCTTTAGCTGCACTGTTTTTTAAGTTTTTAGTGTTAAGTGTTTTTACGTGTTTCATTGCATTTCCCTCCTCGCTATAAACCTCAATTATTATACCATATCCTAAGATATTTGAAAATATAACTACGCATTATTTTTGATTTACAACAGAGAACATGCCAGCTAATGCACTGCTAATCAGTACAAGTACCATCATCATCACTACATAAGAAATGCCTAATCCTTTGGCCCCCCCTGTTGCAACTCCAATCAGCATAAAGATGATTAGATAACTAAGCCCTCCAATCAATCCCCATTTATAGCCTTGTTTCCCCTGTTGCTTAGCTGTGTCATACCCAACAAGTGCTGCTGATGCAATGGTACCTATAATGATAATCCACTTTTCAAAATTGGGTCCAAGATTGGTATATGTAATAAGTAGTGTTGCAAAAATAATAAAGATACCTGTTAACGCATATGCTACAAGATTAGATTTAAAAAGTGTCATACCAAGGTCACCTACATTGATGTTAAGTTTTTTCTTACTCTTATGTTTACTCATTTTTCTCCTCCTTATTATATGGCATTCTTATACATTTTACGTACAAGGTATCGGAAGTATGCTAAAATAAAAGTAATTTTATTAAAGGAGGTTATCTATGAAACGTATTGACTTGCACGTTCATTCAAATAAATCAGATGGTACGTTAAGTCCAAGTGAGCTTGCTATAAAGGCTCATGAAGTTGGCTTATCTGCTATCGCCCTTACAGACCACGATACAGTAGTCGGTGTTCATGAATGCCAACAAGTAGGTGCTCCCCTTGGCTTAGAAGTCATTCCAGGCATTGAACTTTCTGCTGATTATCATGGCAAAGAAATTCACATTTTAGGGCTCAACTTAGACTTAAATAATCCCATTCTTCACGAAACTTTAAAAACTTTTATAAAAGCTCGTGAAAAACGCAATCAGGAAATGCTTGAGAAATTGCAAGCATTAGGTTTTGACTTAACCGAAGATGACCTAGGCCCCCATGACCAACTTGCTGTCATAGCTCGTCCTCACTTTGCACGTGCGATGATGAACAAAGGCTATGCCCAGACAATGGATGAAGTCTTTGAAAAGTATATTACCCCTGGTAAACCTGCTTATGTGCAAAAAGCTGCACCAACTTTTCAAACATGTATTGACCTTATTCATGAAGTGGGTGGAAAAGCCATTTTAGCCCACCCTTATATCTATAAGTTTGTAAATCATAATCCACTTCCTCTGCTAGACGAGCTCCGTTATAACGGATTAGATGGTGTAGAAGTGATTTATCCAAAGCACTATGATCCAGAAGTCCATCGTCTTACTCAATACTGTACGAGTCATAATCTCATTATTACAGGTGGTAGTGATTTTCACGGTGACAATAAGCCACAGATTCAACTAGGTTCCGGGTATGGAAGTACCCAAGTGCCCTATACTTTACTGGAACAGTTTATAGAAAACTAAAAATCAAGCCTCAATCACCCCTTTAATACATATATTAGTATTAAAGGGGTGATGCTATGAAAAAAAATATCATGTTTGCTTTTTTCATCTTAGGGCTTTTTGTCCTATTTTTAGTCTACCGACAACACCCACTAGACTCTAACCCTAGAACGATTCAAAAAGTGGCTAAAAAGGCTTTTAATGGCCCTAATGCACAACTGATTACAGACTCTTATAGTTCTTACTTTACTCCACAAGCCTTTGAAACCTTTGTACAGCAAAAATACGCAAATAAATATCATCTTCTTGCTCATGCTGCTCACAAAACGATTATGCTTGAAGCTGTTACCGTCACCAAAGATTTTTCAAGCCCTATTATCTATCATTTCGACTTAAGGCTTCTCGTTACTGACCTATCTTCTAAGTCTATACATCTTACAGTTTCGGGGGATGCTCAGTTTGTTGAACATAAAATTGTTGCCATTCACTTTTTAGATGATGACCTGCTTCAACACTTAGAATAAGCGTTCTAACCCTCTATTAAACCTATAAAAATCCCCCACCCAATGGTCAGCTGCCATTGCATGGGGGATTTTTTATAGATTTGATATTATTTTTCTGCTGGTTGCTCTACTTCAATTTTAGCAGAGTACTCAAAGTGTCTAACTTGTCCATTTTGAAGACTTACTGTCACAAGAATGTCATCTTCATTGTTGTATTGGAATTTAAGTCCTGTATATACTTCATTACTCATCGCTTTTTCAGTTCCACTATATACAAGTTTACTTACATCTTCAATAATATTCTTGTCAATTAAGAAGTTCGTTGCACTCTCTTGGAGTGTTTCTATTTCATACTTTTGTGGCTCTGCCTCTAAGTATTCTACAACAATCGCACCTGTAATTGCATTTGTATCCGGATCCATACTTACACCATATGAATAAATTTCACCTGGCACTGGCTCACCCTCTGCTGTTCCTTTAATCATATTATTTCTGTGCAAGTAAGTCTGTGAAGGTAAGTCTACAAGAACAAAGTTCTTAGAGCCTTCCACTATACGTTCTACACCATCTTCAATGTTTGTATCAAAGTAAGTCACCATAGCTTCTTTGGCTACATTATAGAGCTCTTGTACCTTTGCTTCATCTTCAATCGGCTCAGTTTTTGTAGCTTCAGGACCCATACTACAACCTGTTAAAAAGGCACCTACTGCTGTAAGTATTCCTATTGTACATAAAAACTTTTTCATAACGTCCTCCTGTTATTTATTTCTAGTTTGTATTATAAATGTTATATTTTAGACATTATAGGAGTATACGATAGAGATATGTATAAACAATAAATATTTAGATATTTCCTGGGAAATTTACAATGCCTATTTAATGACTAATTCACCAAAGTACTCTGGTTTATGGAATGCAGGAAAAGGATTGTCAATTGGGTTCCAACTTCCATAGTGTGGTGTATGTGTATCATCTCCACATTTGTAGAAGTTTCCTTTAATCATGCCACCCATCTCTTCTTTACCATAAACAGCTTGAATAAATGTATCTGGAATCATAAGCTCTACTTCCCAGCAACCGCCTTCTTTTGTCACGACTGGTGTAGGTATATCAAATCCTTTATCTTTTAAGTAGAAGCGATCTCCTGGTTGACCATATTCACAAAGTACTGCACCCTTACTATTCATTTCAAAATTAATGTATCCTGTTCCCGCTTCTTCTGGATAGTAATTTGCAAAAAACTCCATACAGCTGTCTTTGTACACGGGTTCATTAGCTTCTGTATATAACGCTTTAGGATTTTCTTCTTCACATCTCATTTTAAGGCAAAAACCTTGTCCTTCAATGCGATAAAGCCGTGCTGTTGTCTTTGGCATATAATCTGTTCCCCAAGGATAACTCGCAACTTCTACTGGTTTAATGCTATTCCACTCTACTTTTTCTGCTTTAACTTCAACGATATATGTCATATGACCCTCCTAAATGTTTTCGTTTTCAAATTAAATTTTTAACTCAAATGCTTATATTTTGTCTGATATAACTAAGTTCTATTATGAACCATTCACTATAAACTTGCAACTCTTTGGTATGGATCAAAACAAAAGAGCTATTGCGTTTAATGCAAGAGCTCTTAGGTCCTTATTCATTACTTTAATAATGGATACCACTCCAATAGACATTATTGATAACAACGGCTTCTGCTGGAAGCTGTACATCCTTTAATACCCATTTTTTAAATGCCATAAATCCTGTACGGTCTACAATATAACCGATATGTTCTTTACCTCCTGGTGCCGTCCTATCAATATATTCTGTTGCATACTCATAGGTATTTAAAATAATTTTGATAATGCTTGCCTCATCTGCCCATACGATAAAGTCTTCTGCAAGCCTTGGGTTTTTCTTTCCAGTTCTACCCATAATGACCAAACGGTAATATTTCTGTGCACTTCTTGTCCATGCACCTGTTGGGCAGGTATTGATACACACACCACACCCTACACATTGATTTGCTTGTCGTTCTACTCGGTAGTTTTTTGCAGATAAACATCCAACTGAACGAGACTTACAACCTTTTACACAAGCTCCACAAGATACACATCTCGTTGCATCATAGCGTGGCATAGTCATACCAATAATGCCAAAGTCTTGCATTCTTGCTTTAATACAGTCATTATGACAGCCTGTTAACCCTATTTTAAAGTGAAGGTCATTGGGGAAAATAGCCTTCTCAATATTTTTAGCAAAGTCTGTCGTATTGTAATTTCCAAATGGACATACTTTGTTTCCTATGCATGCAGATACGTTACGTGTACCTGCGGCACTATAGCCTTTTCCAGGGATTTCTTGATTAATTTCAAGGCCTTCTATAATCGGTTGCAAAAGTGCATTGACATGGTCCATATCCTCAAACTTAATGCCTAAAATCTCAAAACCTTGTCTAATAGTAATGTGTACTTGTCCATTACCATAGCGTTCTGCAATTTCTTGAATTTTGCCTAAGTATTCAGCCTTAATGAGTCCGCCAGGCACACGTACTCTCGATGCTGTAATGCCTCTTACTTTACTTACTCTAAAAGCATTCTTTTTAAGTTTCTTTGTATTAATATCCATAGCTTCCTCCTCTTAATCCCTTAACAATTTGCCTTGTGTATAGTTAAACACTGGGCCTTCTAGACAAATATAAGTATCACCCATCTTACAATGTCCACATTTACCAATACCGCAGCACATTTTTCGCTCTTGCGAAATCCAAATATTTTCTTCTTTAATACCACGTTTTAAGAATGCTTGCACTGTAAACTTCATCATAATAGGAGGACCTACTACTATAACCTGTACATGCTCTAAATCTTGAATTGGAAGTTCTGGAATATATTTTGTTACAAGTCCTACTGGCCCCTCATAACCTTCTGGCGCTTGGTCAACTGTTACCGTAATGTGAGCCGTATGACTCCATTCTTCTAAATCTGCTTTAAAAAGTACATCCTCTGGTGTTTTGAAACCTGTAATAAGTGTAAGCCCTTTACATGCTTCACTAGATTTAGCAAAATGCTCCACAATACCTCTAACAGGTGAAAGACCTGTACCACCTGCTACTACTACAATTTCATGATTTCTATATACATCAAGATCAAACCCATTCCCATATGGCCCTCTTAAAAAGAGTTTATCACCCACATATTTTTCAAAGATTTCACCAGTTACTTTCCCTACTTTACGAATGGTAAGGTCTACTGTACCTTCACTCATACCACTTACTGAAATAGGTGCTTCACCATATTTCGGAATAGATACTTCGAAGAACTGACCTGGCTTAACTGTGCCCTCAAATGCCATACGGAAGGTATATTCAATTTCTGTATGTTTAATAACCTCTTTGATTTCTGATAAAAAAGGGATATATTCATTTTTCATTACGATTGAACCTCCTTCATAGCATCTGATAATTTGTTAATACATGCTGAATATGAGATATACTCCGGACAAATATCGTCACAACGTCCACATCCTACGCACATGTGGTGGCCAAAACGTTTCTTATAATCATGCACTTTGTGTAGCACTTTAAAACGCATACGTTGCCCTTTGTCACCTCTAAAGCTATGTCCACCCGCCATATTGGTAAATCCATCAACTTGACAAGATGCCCATACTCTACGACGTTCACCTGCCCTTTTATGATCAGATCCTTCGTAAAATACATCTTGCATTGTAAAACATGTACATGTTGGACATACAAAGTTACAACGACCACATGCAATACAACGTTCGTTGTACTCATTCCACATCGCACTATCCATAACTTCAGCCGATAAATTTTCTGGGATATTGACTCTTGTTTTGTTTTCTATCACATAGTCTGGTTTAACACTTACTTCTTCCACTTCTTCAAGACGTGAGAAAAGTGCCTCAAAGCCCCCTTCAATAAATGCCTCATTACCTTGCACCTTAATATAAGCATCATAGTTGCTTGTTCTATTTGTATCCATATCTACACAAAAACAACGCTCAAAGGACTCTGTACATCCCATTAGGATAAATTTGGTCTTTTCTCTAATTCTTTTATAATATATATCTTCAAAACCATTTCTAAGGTAAATATCATCCATACGTTTTACAGCATGTAGATCACAACTACGCAAGAAAATAATCGCTCCCTTTTTCGGTTCATCTGACTCTTTCACTTCATCTTCTGTAAAATAGAAGAGTGTCTCGGAAATAGGTGTTAAAACTTCTTTATATGAGAACTCTGACTTCTCTTTGAAATTAATTTCCTCTACAGACTCTACTCTGCCATATCGTATACGATTGGTATCTGAGTAAGTCCCTTCTCCAATAAAAGTCTTCGGTGCATAAATACTATATTCTTTCGAAAGTTCTCTCAAAATACAATCTAAGTGTGCTGTACTTGTTTTATATCCCATTTCCTACACTCCGTTCTTTCTATACTTGTTAATTCATTAACATGATATTCTTGTGTCAGTATATGGGATTCACCTTCAAAAAACTGTGATGTTTATCACGTTCTCTGACTACTTTTTCTTTTTCATTTTAATTTTTGATATTTAATCATATAATAGATAAAGCAACCAAAATCCAAATATAAAAAAGGTAGATATTTATGGCACGTATTACAAAGGAAACACTAGAACAACTTAGCTTATTCGAAGCACTCTTGCCTACTACCTATGCTCATCTAGAAAGTATAGGTCATGTTAAAACTTATAAAAGTGGTACCCACCTGTTTAGAGAAAAGGATAGACTCCATTGCTTTTATATTATTTTATCTGGAACTGTTACACTGTATAAAACAAACTCAAATGGTCAAATTAAGACTATATTCATATTAGGGAAAGATACTTTGCTCAACGAAACACTCTTTGATGACCTCCCTGCTTCTATTAGCTGTAAAACCCATGCAGATTGTACGATTCTCACTTTTTATCGTTCTGATTTTATACCCTTATTGCAACAAGACTTTAGACTTACTCAGAACTTTGTCAATCATATTAGCAAACGGATTCGGCGACTCTATCGCCAAATCAAAAACTCTACCTCTATTATTAAAATGGAGAAAAAATTAGCTGCAAAAATTTGGAAACTTACTCAAGATTATGGTATTCCTCATGAAAGTGGTGTTATGCTTGACTTCCCTATTACAATCACGGCTCTTGCCGAATTATTAGGATCTTATCGTGAAACTATTTCACGTTCTCTTAAAATCTTAGTAGAAAATCAACTCATCATTTATGAGCATAAATATATTTTTGTTCCAGACACCCATGCCCTTTCTCGATTTTTCAAGGCACCGTGAGATTAGTCACGGTGCTTTTATTCATAAAGGATTATAATTTATCTATCGTTAATTAATTATCAAAAAGGAGGCTCTCCATGAAAAAAGTGCAATCTACATGTAATGTATGTTCATTAGCGTGTAATCTTGATTTCTATGTGGAAAATGAGCAAATCGTAAAAGTACTACCTACACCTACCTATCCTGTTAACAAGGGTTTCTCTTGCATTAAAGGCATCTCTCTAGATAAGCAAAATACAAAATTCAAACCCTCACCTCTACCAAAGATTCGCAGTGCACAAGGCGAAATGCAAGAACTTCCTTGGGACGTGGCTTATCACTATGTAGCAGACAAGCTCCTTAATATTCAACAAACTTATGGAAGTGACAGTATTGCTGCCATTAGCACAGGTCAATTACCTTTAGAAGAAATGGCTCTATTTTCTCATGTTATGCGCAACTTTTTAAAAGGACATGTAGATGGTAATACTAGACTTTGTATGGCAACTTCTGTTGTTGCACACAAACAAAGCTTCGGATTTGATGCACCTCCTTACACTTTAAATGACTTTGAACTTTCAGATACCATTTTCTTAATTGGTGCAAATCCTATTGTGACACATCCAATTATCTGGGATCGTATTCGTCGCAATCCAAATAAGAAAGTCATCGTCATTGACCCTCGTCGCTCTGAAACAGCTCAAAAAGCTGATTATTTCTATCCACTCAATGGTAAAACAGATATTTATCTTTTCTATGGACTTGCTCATATTCTCATTGAAAAAGATTATATTGATACCCAGTACATTGAAGCGCATACTGAAAACTTTGAGGGTTTCAAATCACTTGTTACTACCTATACACCTGATATTGTTGCAAAAAAAACTGGACTTTCCTTGGACAGCTTATATGAAATGGCTGAACTCATTCATACAGGTAAAAGTGTATCTCTTTGGTGGACGATGGGTGTTAACCAAGGCTATGAAGCTGTAAGAACTGCTCAAGCTATTATTAATATCGCACTTATGACTGGCAATATAGGACGTCCTGGTACTGGCGCCAACTCTATTACAGGACAATGTAATGCCATGGGCTCACGTATATTTAGTAACACAGCAGGCCTCTATGGAGGTGGCGACTATGACAACACAGTAAGACGTCAAGCTGTTTGTAATGCACTTGAAATAAGGGACGATCAGCTTATCAACAAGCCAACACTCCCTTACAATGCTATTATCGAAAAAATTACTAGTGGTGAAATCAAAGCGCTTTGGGTAGTCTCTACTAATCCTCGTCATTCTTGGACCAACAACTCTACCTTCCAAGAAGCACTTAAACACCTTGAACTTTTCATCGTTCAAGATATTTATGACGATACCCATACATCACAAGATGCAGATGTTTTCTTCCCTGTTGTTTCAGGTCTGAAAAAAACTGGAACTTACATTAACACAGAAAGACGTCTTTCTGCTATGCGTCCTATTCTTCCACAACAGGAACATGAAAAAACGGATTTTCAAGTTTTCCTCGGCGTAGGTGAAGCACTTGGCATGGGCTCTTTACTCGATTTGTGGCAAACCCCACAAGCTACTTTTGAGCTTATGAAAAAATGTTCAAAAGGGATGCCTTGTGATATTACAGGCGTAACCTATGAAGCACTTGAAGGCACTGCTGGTATTCAATGGCCCTTTAGAGAAGGGGATATATTAGAAGAAAACGAACGCCGACTCTTTGAAGATGGCAACTACTATACACCTTCTAAAAAAGCTAAATTCGTATTTGATGAAATTATGGAAAACCCACTTCCTACTACAGTACAATATCCTTATATTCTTAATACAGGCCGTGATACTGTAGGGCAATGGCATACACAAGTTCGCTCTAGAGAAATTGGAGTAGCCTCTGCAACTTATGCTACACAGGCTTATATCTATATTCATCCATCACTTGCAAAAGAAAAGGGTATTATGGAAAACGAACTATTTGAAGTGGCATCTATTAATGGGCATACAGCACGCTTCACTGCCAAAATTACTGAAAATGTATCTGAAAATCAACTTTATGCACCTATGCATTACATTGAAACCAATAAACTTACACCTTCTCTTTATGATCCATTTTCAAAAGAGCCTTCATACAAAGCAACACCAATCAACATCTATAAAATTGTAGGAGAGTGTCTAGATGAAAAGAATTAAAATTGACCGTTCTAAATGTGTAGGCTGCCTAACTTGTGTCACTGCTTGTATCATCAGCAATAATAGCCTAGACCCTCGCAATCGTATTGTTATTGATAGCCAAAACAACTATGCGCCGATATTTTGTCGCCACTGTGAAGAACCTGAGTGTGTCTTTACTTGTATGACAGGTGCTATGCATAAAAATGTGCAAACAGGACTTGTTGAGTATGACAAAGCACAATGTGCTAGTTGCTATATGTGCATTATGGCTTGTCCATACGGTGTCCTTAAAAGTGATTCTCTACAACAAAAGGAAATTATGAAATGTAATATGTGTACACATCGTGATGCTGGTCCTATGTGCGTAGAAAAATGTCCAATGCAAGCTATTACACTAGAGGAGGTGCAAAAATGAGATATGTTGTATTAGGTGCTTCTGCTGCTGGTATCAGTGGTGCAAAACGCCTTCGTGAGCTGAACCCTACCGCAGAAATTACTTTAATTTCAAAAGATGAACATATTTACTCAAGATGTATCCTACATCATTACATGGAAGGCATCCGAGACTTAGAACAACTTCAATTTGTACCGACTGACTTTATAGAGACTTATCGCATCAATTGGCTAAAAGGTGATGTTGCTCACAAAGTAGATCCTACAAATAAAACAGTTATGACTGCCTCCGGTAAGACCATCAGCTTTGATAAGTTACTTATTGCCACAGGTGCTCATGTCTTTTTCCCACCTATTCCTGGTCTACAAGAGGCTACCAATGCTATTGGATTCCATGACTTAGACGAGTGCGAAGCTATTATAGAAAAAGCTCATGACTCTCAGAATATCGTTATCCTAGGTGCTGGCCTTGTCGGTGTTGATGCCGCTTGTGGTCTCATACACTTAGAAAAGTCTGTAACTATCCTTGAGATGCAAGACCGTATACTTCCAATCCAACTTGACCGCAAAGCTGCCTCAACTTATGAGCAAGCATTCACCGCCAAAGGTGTACAGCTCTTACTCGGTATAGGTGCAAAAGAACTCATTTTAGATGCACAACAAACCATTACAGCTATTAGACTTAATAATGATGAAGTCATTCCTTGTGACCTTCTTATTGTAGCCTCTGGTGTGCGTGCTAATGTCAGTTTCTTAGAAGAAAGTGATATTGCTCTTGATCGTTTCGGCCTTATTATAGATGCCTGTGGACAAACTTCTCATCCAGATATTTACGGCGCTGGTGATGTAACAGGCCGCAATCCAATCTGGCCTGTAGCTGTAAAAGAAGGGATTGTAGCTGCTAGCAATATGGCAGGTACACAAAAAGAAATGACAGACTTCTTTGCCAGTAAATCTACAATGAATTTCTTTGGTATCCCTACCATGTCACTAGGTCTTGCCCAACCGCAAAACCCTGAAGACTACATGATTGAAATTGAAGAAGATACACAAGGCAACTACAAAAAGCTTGTCCATAAAGATGGCAAAATTTACGGTGCTATTCTACAAGGTGATTTAGCTTACTCTGGTGTGCTCACTCAACTTATTAAAAACCATATAGATGTTTCTAGAGTAAAAAAACCCCTTTTTAAAATAGATTACTCTGACTTTTTCAATACAACCTCAAACTTTGAATTTACTTACGAAAATTAACTTTAAGGAGACACTTTATGCCTCAAAAATCATTTACCTCTAAGCTTGCTCATTTGCCCGTTGCTATCCTTCCTACAATGGTTGGAGTAGCTACACTTTCTAATGCATGGAATGCCCAAGGCTTTACATGGGTGCGTCACCTCTCCATGTGGGCTGCTGCTCTTATTCTCCTTTGTTACATTGGAAAGATTATCTGTCATTTTAAAATAGTTCAAAACGAATATGCCGCTACCGTTCCTGCTAGTTTATATGCAGGACTTACAATGATTATCATGATTTTCGGAAATTATATCTTTGACTTTAATCCTTTTGTAGGTAAGGGGCTTTGGTCTTTAGGACTTGGTCTACACGCCATTCATTTATTGTTCTTTATCTATAGAAATGTAATCAAAAACTTTGATAGCAATACTTTTGTACCTAGCTGGTTTGTAACCTTCAATGGTATTATGGTGGCTACCGTAACAGGTGTTCCAATGAATGAACCCGTAATTGGTACTGTCATTGTCTACTACGGACTTATTGTACTGAGTATTCTTCTTCCTCTTATGGTATTAAGACTCATTAAAAAACCAATTACGACTGGCCCACTTTTCATGACAAAGGCCATTATTCTTGCACCAACGAGCCTCTGTCTTGTAAGTTATTTAAACTTTATTGCCAAGCCTAGTGCATGGCTTGTATATGCATTATATGCCATCATCTTAGCTTCACTTATTTATGTACTTATCAATTTACCAAAGTTCTTCTCTTTTACTTTCCACCCTGGATTTGCAGCCCTTACTTTCCCTATGGCAATTGGTATGATAGCTTCTACTAAAATGTCTGCTTTCTTAAATGGACAAGGTCTTGAAAAACTCGGGAATATTGTTCATCAAATATCTGGCCTACAACTCTTTCTAACAACAGCTATTGTAGCTTTTGTTCTCTTTAACTTCTTTATGATGTGGGTGAATAGCTATAAATGCCATGAATAAAAGGTCTCTGAAACTAGCCATTTTAAGCTAGCTTCAGAGACCTTTATTTATTTTATAGCTATACTATTTATTTTTATACAAGGAGTCTGCATTTTGTAACAGGCCCTTTTCTCACCTTATTGTGTAATGTAGTGGTATAAAAGTTTGATTGTATTTTCTAAGCCATCATAATGTGTACGTTCCATACCATGTGAAGCATGTACACCTGGTCCAATGAGTGCACCACAGATGTTGTTTCCGCCTCTAAGGGCTGCCCCTACATCTGAACCATACATTGGGTAAATATCTACTGCAAAACGTAAGCTATTTACCTTAGCGAGTTCAATGAGTTTTGAAGTCATTTGGTAATCATAAGGACCACCTGAATCTTTAGCACAGATAGATACATCTTGTTCTGTACAAGCTAAGTCTTGTCCAATACATCCCATATCTACAGCAATCATTTCTGTAATATCTTCAGGAATATAGCTTGATCCATGTCCTACTTCCTCATAGACAGAGATGAAAATTTTAAGCGTATAAGTTGGTGTTACTTTTTCACGACTTAACATTTCAAGTAGACCCATAAGTGCTGCTACACTTGCTTTATCATCAATAAAACGAGACTTAATATAGCCACTTTCTGTAATCGTTGTCTTAGGTTCAATAAAGATATAATCGCCATTAGCAATACCTAAAGCTTCTACATCTTCCTTAGAATTGACTACCTCATCAAGACGTACTTCCATATTTTTTGTATCTCTTGACTTAGAGCTTGCATCTTCGTAGACATGAGCGGATGGACTTGTACTTAAGAAAGTTCCTGTATAGATTTTTCCTTCTCTTGTACGAACCTTACAATACTCACCATCAAGAGTTGGTAAAATAGGTCCACCAACTAGAGTAAAGCTTAATGTCCCACTTCCTGTAATACTTCTTACCATAGCACCTAATGTATCTACATGAGCTGATAGACCTATTACTCTCTCTTCTTGACTACCTGGTACAGTAATAATACCACACCCTTTACGCGTCGTCTCAAAGCTATAGCCAAAGGACTTAGCATAAGCTGCAATTTCTTCCATGATTTCAAAGCAGAATCCACTAGGACTATGATGCTCTAAAAGTTTTTTTGCTGTATCTAATACAAACTGTTTATTAATTTCCATTTTAAACCTCCTGATGATACTTATCTAGTGTATTGGACGCTATTATCCATTGAGTTATAGATCCTAGGTTTATTATGAACTATCTGGTGCAGACTTTCAACTCCTGCACATCTCATAATTTTTGTTTTATTATAAAAAAATTTGTATTATAATAATATATACTTTAATACTTTAAAAAGGAGCAACTTTATGATCTCAAATAAAATGAAAGTTTTAGTTGCGAATAGCTCTACTATTCGTGCCATGTTCGAAGAAGGAAAACGCTTAGCTAACCTCTATGGTGCAGAAAATGTATATGACTTTAGCTTAGGAAACCCAAATGTTGTACCTCCAGATGCTGTAAAGGAAGCTATTGTAGATATTGTAAATGAAGAAAATCCAAACGTCCTTCATGGTTACATGAACAACTCCGGCTATGAAGATGTCCGTGACACTGTTGCAACCTACCTTAACAACAAATATGCCTTAAACCTCGGAACTGCCAATATTGTTATGACATGCGGTGCTGCTGGTGGTCTCAACATCATTTTAAAAACACTTTTAAACCCAGATGACGAGATTATTGTATTTGCACCTTTCTTTGGTGAATATAGCAACTATGTAAATAACTTTGATGGTAAACTTGTCATTGTTCCACCTGATACAACGACTTTTGAACCAAATATGGAAGCACTTAAAGCTGCCCTTACTAGTCGTACTAAAGCTGTGATTATCAATTCACCTAACAATCCAACAGGTGTCATTTACTCTGATAGCGCCCTTAAACAACTCGCTGCCATCTTAGAAGAGGCACAAAAGACTTTTAATACTTCCATCTATCTCATTTCAGATGAGCCTTACCGCGAGATTGCTTACGATCATGCTACTGTGCCTTATCCCGTACATTATTACAAAAATACGTTCATTGGATACTCTTACAGTAAGTCTCTTTCTCTTCCCGGGGAACGTATTGGTTACATTGTTGTACCAAGTGAAGTGGATGACTTCAACGATATTATGGGCGCCCTTAACGTCGCTAACCGTATTTTAGGTTTTGTTAATGCACCTTCTCTCTTCCAAAAGGTTATTGGCAAGTGTATTGAAAGTGAAGTTGATGTATCTATTTATGCGCGTAATCGTGATTTACTCTATAACCATCTTACAAGTATCGGCTTTGACTGTATCAAGCCTAAAGGTGCCTTTTACCTCTTCCCAAAAGCTCTTACAGCAGATGATAGGGCCTTCTGTGAGGTAGCTAAACAATTTAACTTACTTCTTGTTCCTGGTTCTAGTTTCGGTTGCCCAGGCTATGTACGCCTTGCATATTGTATAAGCTATGAACAAATCGAGCGCTCACTTCCTGCTTTTTCAAAGCTTGCTACCCATTATAATAGTAATTAAGGTCCTCCCAAGAACTATCTACGCTTACCACTCATATTTCTAGCGGCAAGCATCTACATAAATATTACTTCCCCAAACTACTTGTAAAACATACAAAAGGCCACACGACTTATGAAGAGTCATGTGGTCTTTTGTTTATATCTATACCGCTTATGGATACTTAATATTTTATCTTCACTCATAGCCAACGTGCTTAAACCTGTGTACAGTGTAAAGTGTATCCACCTCTAGCCATGTCTACTTTCACTTCATAAAGTTCTTTTTCTATATAGAAAGTCACAGGCTTTTCTTTACTTACAAACTCAATATCTTGCTTTGTGTCCTTACCGTATCCTTCTATATACTCACAAATTTTCTCTATAGATGGATAAGTTAATGCTTCTTCTAAGTCTATCAAAAATCCTTTTTTCTTAAACATTTTCTCCACTCCTTTATATTCATACTCACTAACTGTAACAAATTTTTCACTTACTTGATTTTACTATAAACCTTCCATAGGGTGGAATGTCAATAGTTTTCCACAAAATAGCTTTCAGAACATAAAAAAATCCACAGATAACTAAGTTATCTGTGGATTTAGACAAAAAAGTATGCCCAGAGCCGGAATCGAACCAGCGACACGAGGATTTTCAGTCCTCTGCTCTACCGACTGAGCTATCTGGGCATATCAAGCGCGAGACGGGATTCGAACCCGCGACCCTCTCCTTGGCAAGGAGATGCTCTACCCCTGAGCCACTCACGCATTTAGTAGTACACAAGGTACTACTGGTATTCAATTATGAGCCACCGGAGGCTCGAACTCCGGACCACTTGATTAAAAGTCAAGTGCTCTACCAACTGAGCTAGTGACCCATATTACTTATGATTAGTTCCACGACATTGGAACTAAATCGGGGTGACAGGACTCGAACCTGCGGCCTCCTGAACCCAAATCAGGCGCTCTAGCCAAACTGAGCTACACCCCGCCATGCTACTTTTAAAGTAACAATGACCCATAGGAGAATCGAACTCCTGTTACCGCCGTGAAAGGGCGGTGTCTTAACCGCTTGACCAATGGGCCTTACCTTTTGTTTAAAACATGCCCAGAGCCGGAATCGAACCAGCGACACGAGGATTTTCAGTCCTCTGCTCTACCGACTGAGCTATCTGGGCATATCAAGCGCGAGACGGGATTCGAACCCGCGACCCTCTCCTTGGCAAGGAGATGCTCTACCCCTGAGCCACTCACGCATTTAGTAGTACACAAGGTACTACTGGTATTCAATTATGAGCCACCGGAGGCTCGAACTCCGGACCACTTGATTAAAAGTCAAGTGCTCT
>NZ_JAVVQU010000021.1:0-50005 GCF_036655075.1 Niameybacter sp.
GAATCGACTGGTTTAATGGTTACTATTTTATTTTCAAAGTTCATTTTTCTTTATTCATCAAGGCCTAAGCCCTTTTCTCAGTGGCGCCTGTGCGCTGCTGACTTGTACTATTATGCCCCATATAGATACATAAGTCAACCCCTTTTTCAAAAAAACTTCATCATTTTACGTTTTACGCCATTTTTCATAGACAAATCATCTACAAAGCACTGTTATATCAATATTTACCCCCTATTATCGTCCCTCTTTCTGATTATCTTTCTTCTATATAAATAGGTTCCTTCATAAACAAGTTTCTTCTGTTTTTTCTATAACCTTATATAAAACAGAAGAGGTTACCACTCTACATGGTATTCCTCTTCCAATGCTTTATTATGCATTAATTTGTTTTTTCTCTAATATATTTGAACTTATTCCGTAGGATAGTCCATAACAAATGAATATACCTATTAAAAAAACGATGCCTATTGAAGAAGGTATTTGAATTTGTGCAAATACCTCTGGTGTTTCAAATGGATTCACAATAACTTCCTTTATGATATTAATAACAACTGAACTTACTCCAAAGAGTACTCCATAAATTACAAACATCACCATACGCATTTTCATACAACCAAATCTTAAAATGATTGGAATAATAAGTGCTGTATAGAAAAGTGCTGATCCTATTAATATACTGCTCAAATTGATCCATCCCATTTGTTCAAATACTTTTATATACTCTTTCTCCATGACAAGTCCTGTACGTAGTACAAGGGTAACCCCAATACCTACTACTAATGAATACACCAATCCTAATAAGTACTTACTCATCCCTACTTCTTTTCTAGATACAGGTAATGTATGATTCAGCGCATTACTATGACTTTGTTCTTCATGTGCCATGACACCATATATTAAGAAGTAAGGTACAATAATTGTTGCTAACATACACATCTGTGGTGCAATTAAGGTAAAGACTGTCATAAATAATAAACTAATAATCCATGTAGACTTTAAGCATTTAAATAAATAGATTAATTCTTTTCTCATCAATAACCCTACATTACTCATTTACGATTTCCCCTTTCTAGATAAACCATTATATCTTCCAGACTAGCTTTGGCAAAAAGAAGATCTTTTCCAAACCGTCTTTCAAGTGTCTCTCTTTGATTGGTAAGTGCTTCAAATCCAAAAGCATTTTGATTAATTCCCTTTAATTCATTTCCTAAGCCCTTATCTAAAATTCTATTAGGTCCTTTAACCATAAAATATTTACTATCTATTGTTTCTTTATCCTCATACACGACTACTTTACCTTTTTGCAACATAACAATGTAATCACTCGCTTTATCTAAATCACTGGTAATGTGTGTAGAGTAAAAAGTTGAAACTTCTTCATTTTGCATATGTTCCATAAGTAAATCTAATATTTGATGTCTTACAACAGGATCTAAGTTAGCTGTAGGTTCATCTAATAATATAAGTTTTGGTCTATGTGACAATGCCATAATTAAAGAGAACTGTTTACCTTGACCTTGTGAAAGGTCCTTAATTTTTTTCTTAGGATCTAAGTCAAATAGTCTAGTATACTTATTGAACAGTGTCTCATCCCAAGCTTTATAGAATGGGGCTATCATTTTTTTTGTATCTTCTACAGTAGCTTCTGTTAAATAGCCCGTAGGTTCTCCTACATAGCCTATTAAGTTTCGTATAGCTACACCATCTTTTTTGACTGTCTTACCAAATATTTTAATTTCTCCTTGTTCTGGTGTAAGAAGACCCATGATAAGTCTAAGTGTAGTGGTTTTACCTGCTCCATTTTGACCAATAAAACCTGTGATATATCCTTCCTTAACAACTAAGTTTGGTATATCTAATGTAAAGCTTCCTAATGTCTTTTTTAAATTACTTATTTCTATTACATTCATTACAATTCCTCCTCATACATTAATTCAATACGCTCTTTTATCTCTTCTTTGGTAAGTCCTATACTTCTCGCACTTTCAATGACTTCACTCAACTTTTCTTCTATTTGACTAATTTTAGCTTCTCTTAAAATATCTACATTCACAGCCGCTACAAATGTTCCCTTACCTGGTAGTGTCTCAATAAATCCTTCTGCTTCTAGTTCCTCATATGCACGTTTAATAGTAATAATGCTTACTTTAAGTTCTTTAGCTAATCCTCTTATGGATGGTGTCATTTCTCCTGGTTTTAGAATTCCAGTAATAATGAGTTGCTTCATTTGCTCCATAATCTGTGAGTACAGTGGCACAATACTCTGATTACTAATAATAATATCCATCCAGTAACCTCTTTCTATATTTCTATTATATGTTTACTGCTTTTAAGTGTTCATAACTGTATATATTGAATATACACACATATTACATCCTTATTAATTCGTTGTCAATAGCCTTACCATACTTTTTAGCATGCAAAAAAGCCTACTTAAATCCATACCAACGTCATGGTTAAGTAGACTTTTTATAAGTTATAAAACCTTGCCTTCTACCCAAATTAACTTTAGGTAATTTAAATAGAAGGTTTATCTTTCTGGTGGCTCATCTCCAGCAGAAGAATCTGCTTTAGCCTCAGAGTTATGAATGCTTTGGTTAGTAGAACTTTTCATTGTACTTTCCTCCTACATTCAGGATTGGTTTTACAATAGTAGTTTATCCTGTATTTTCGTTTTTATACACAACACATTAAAATTAATTTAAATATGTTAATACTACAAACTCTGCTTCCACTAAATTTTTAAGCACTTCTGGTTGAAGTGTTACTTGAACCCCAACTTTACCCGCACTAAAAGTCATTTTTTCTAACTGAGTTGCTGACTCATCAACAAAAGTTTTCAATAACTTTTTCATACCTATAGGCGAACAGCCACCTCTTATATATCCTGTTGTCTTTTGCAAATCTACTAATGGTAACATATCTATATTTTTCTCACCAGTAAGTGTGCAAATCTTCTTAAAGTCTAATTCTTTACTTACAGGAATGACACACACATAGCAAGTTTTAGATTTACCTTGTACAATAAGTGTCTTAAAAACTTTCGATTCCTCTATACCAATTTTATGTGCTACTGCTACACCATCCATCTTTCCATCTTTCACTTCATATGTGCTACATTCGTAAGGAATCTTCTCCTTATCCAAAATACGAATTACATTTGTTTTGATAACTGCCATCCTTTCAGTCCTTTCGTATATCTCAAATTAAATTTAAGCCTATTATATCATAATTCACTTTAAATATTATCTTTCATAATTAAAAGGCCTAACCTGCTTTCTTCAGATTAAGCCTCTTAATTTTATTTTGTTGTATAAGTAGATTGTTTGGGCATTGTATGCTTAACGCGTTCATCTTGACTCATATTAGCTAATCGAATCACATCATTAAAATCTAATTTTAAAAATTGTGCAATGAGTTCTCCAAGTGTTTGGTCACATTTATAGAATAAAGCCGTTTCTCTATATTGCAAACTTAAATCTGCTTTTTTAAGACTGTTTACTACGTTATAAATGAGATGACCTTTACCTTCTTGATCTAGGTAATCTCTATAAAATTCTCCCGGCTGTATAAAGTCTCCTTCATCTGTCTCAATAGTATGGCGCTCAATTATGCCATCCACAGGAATAGGTGGTTGAGCATCTTGCGGTGTCACTTCCACATCGGCAAATGTAGTTGGATAATAATTAGGTGCATTACCCATATTGCCATTAACTTGCATAAATCCATCTCTTTGAGTGGTATAAATATTAGCATATTTCGGTGCATTAATAGGAATCTGCCTGCTGTTTACGCCTACTCGATAACGTTGTGCGTCTTGATATGCTAATAGCCTCCCTTGAAGGAGTTTATCTGATGAGGCCCATATTCCAGGAACAAAAGCTTGAGGACAAAATGCTGCTTGTTCTACTTCCTCAAAGAAATTAATAGGATTTTTATTAAGCACCATTTTTCCTAATGGTATAAGCGGATGGTCTTCCTCATACCATGTTCTTGTTACATCAAAAGGATTAACTGGATAGTTTACAGCTTCTTCAGGTGTCATAATCTGTACGTAGACTGACCAAGAAGGATACTCTCCTTTTTCAATGGCATTAAATAAATCCTTTGTAGAATAGTCAGGATCCATCCCATTCATTTGTTCTGCCTCTGCTGCTGTAAAGTTTTCTATCCCCTGATCTGTCTTAAAGTGATACTTAACCCATACATAATCTTTATTTTTGTTGTACCACATAAAGGTATGACTTCCGAACCCATCCATAAATCGTGGACTCTTAGGTGTACCCAAGTTAGAAAATAGTCTCGTAACTTGATGCAATGATTCAGGTGTAAGAGATAAGAAGTCCCAAAACATATTAGGATCTTTTAAATTGGTTTGAGGGTTTCTCTTTTGTGTATGAATAAAATCAGGGAACTTAATAGCATCTCTTATAAAGAATACAGGGGTATTATTCCCAACTAAATCATAATTTCCATCCTCTGTATAAAACTTAAGTGCGAATCCTCTAGGATCTCTAGCTGTATCAGCTGATCCTTTCTCTCCACCTACCGTTGAAAAACGTGCAAACATAGGTGTACGTTTACCTACCTTATTTAAGAACTTAGCCATTGTATAGTTTGATAAGTCATTAGTTACTTCAAAATAACCATGAGCGCCCATACCTTTTGCATGTACAACTCTCTCTGGTATACGTTCCCTATTAAAGTGCGCAAGCTTTTCATTTAAATAAGAATCTGCAAACAGTGTATACCCTACCTTCTTCCCTGTTGTTAGGGATGCTTGGTCATTAGTTACGGGTGTAGCTACTTCTGTAGTAAGCTGATTAACTTTATTTTTATCGTCGTTCACCTTACTTCCTCCTTATATATACTATCACCTTAAATCATATGAGGAGCTGCTCGTACACTATGTTTTATTTTATTCTACATTAATCTATCACTGTATCTATTTCTTTTTCTGTATAGACCTTAATATTATTCTTCTTTAATAATCTAGTGGTTAATCCATCCCCATCAACTAATGTCCCATTAAAATTTCCATCGTAAATTTTTCCACATCCACAAGAAGGACTTTTTGCTTTTAAAATAGCTACCTGCGCATTTAATACTCTCGCTATTTCTAATGTTTTTTCTGCTCCTATTATAAATTCAGATGTATATTCTTCCCCTGTTTCGCTTAATACCTTTTCTAAGCCATCTGCATCTTTTACTATTTCACAAGGTTTTCTAGGGATAGGTAATTCTCCAAATACTTCAGGACATACACTAATAGCCTTTCCCTCTTCAACTAACTTCACTACTTTTTCACAGGTATTATCTCTCCCATCATATCTACACTTCACACCAGCTAAACATGCACTTACAATATACATAACATCCTCCTTTATTTCTCAGGAAATACCATTTATATACTATTGATTATATTGTAGTATAACTTTTCAATCCTAACTTCGCAATTTTTCGATGCCTTCTTTACGTATTTTCTTAAGTGCTTTTTTAGACCCTCTAGTGATGTCATGTTCTAACTTACGTTCTTTATAGCTAGTAAATAAATTTTCTATCTCATAATCTACTGGATAAAGTTGTTCACACTTAAGATAGGGTTTCACAGCCTTTTCATGAACTTCTATAAACGCTTCCTTGTAAAATAAAATAATATGATTAAACTTATCCTGGTTCTGTACCACTTCCTATTTCATCAAATAGAAGCAACGTAGACTTATTCGTCTCTTTAATAATACTTGCTAAATTTTTTACATAAGATGAAAAAGTGCTTAAGGAATTTTCTAAGCTTTGGTCATCTCCTATATCTGCAAAAACTTTTTCATATACATGTTCATTCATTGCTTTCGATTCTCCTTTAAAATAACACTTAATTCAATTACTTATTTTTATAAAGATACCGAACTTAATCGGTAAATATCTTATTTTTGACATCAAAAAAGCAGCATACCTCGGTACACTGCATCAACTCAATTTATTATGCTCTATCCCCCTATTAAAAGGTATAAAGACATACAGCTCTCTAAATCATAAAAAGGATATAAAACTAAAGACTTCCGTTAGTTTTATATCCTTTTTATTTATAGATTAATCTACTTATTCACTTCCATAGAGTCTCTATGCATTAAGCAATAGTCTCTTTACTTTTTGTTCTTAAAGATTTTCAAATTTTTCAAAGCGTTCTTGTACTTTTTCTTCACCTAAAATCTGCATGATTGTGTATAGGTCTGGTGTATTACTTCTATGTGTTACAGCAGCTCTTACAGCACCTGCTACATCAGAAATCATTCCTTTGTAAGCTTCTGGATTGGCTTTGTACTCTTTACGGTTTGCACAGTATCCAAGTTCAACAGCAAAGTTTTTAAGTGTTTCAAACCATGTTTCTTGACTTTCTTCATTATGTTTGTACGCATCTTTGTAAGCTGCAATAATTTCTTTTGCAGTTTCAATTGTCATACCTTTTGGAAGTTCTACTTGCTCTGCTGTTTCTCCGTAGAAGAAATGATCGAAGAAGTATGCGATTTTTTCTTTTACTTCCATCCATTTAGCAAAGTCTTTTCTTGGTTTTAGGCCTTCTCTATCAATACTAAAAATTGCTTTTGACATTTCGGCATTAGCTGTTATAAGTTCATACATTTGTACATCATGTTCTTTAGCCCACTCTGTGTAAAGGTCATATACTTTTTCACCTGGCATTCTAGCAATAACATCTTTACTCACATCATTTAATTTAACGATATCAAAGAGGGCACCACTTTTGCTCATTTTATCAAGTGATACTTGGAAGTCATGGTAATCATCCATTGGGTTTTCTGTTCTCCACTCTTCATAAGTAGAGTTGATGATATTAAGAAGGTATTCAATAACACATACTGTTGGATAACCTTCTTCATCATAGTAGCTTACAGCACTTTCAGCATCTTTTCTTTTTGAAAGCTTACGTCTTGAATCTCCATCCATTTTCATGATTGTTGGAATATGTCCATATTCTGGTCTTTTGAATCCAAGGACTTCAAAAAGTTGTACGTGAATTGGAAGGGAGGATAACCATTCTTCTCCACGTGTAACGTGTGTTGTACCCATTAATGCATCATCAATTGCATGTGCAAAATGATAAGTTGGCAGTCCATCCCCTTTGATAATAACAATATCTTGATTATTTTCTGGGAATGAAGTATCTCCTTTAATAAGGTCATGGAACTCTACTCTTGTTTCTGGATTTCCTGGTGATTTAAGACGGATGATATATTTTTCACCTGCATTAATTTTTGCCATTGCTTCTTCTGGTGATAAGTTTCTATATTTTGCATACTCACCATAGTAACCTGGTGTTACTTTTTCTGCTGTTTGTTTTTCACGCAGTGCTTCTAACTCTTCTGGTGTTGCAAAACAGGGGTACGCTAAACCTTTTTGAATTAAAGCTTTTGCAAAAGCTTTATAGATGTCAGCTCTTTCACTTTGTTTGTATGGACCGTATTCACCGATTGATGTATCATCTCCTGTCATCCCTTCAGTGAAATTCATACCATATTTATTCATTGTACGGATTGTATCAGAAATAGCACCTTCTACTTCCCTTTTTTGGTCTGTATCTTCAATACGAAGATAGAATACACCTCCACTTTGTACCGCTGTTCTTTCAGCTACTAATGCAGCAAATACACCACCGATATGTTGGAATCCTGTTGGACTTGGCGCATATCTTGTTACACGTGCACCTTCTGGTAAATTTCTTTTTGCATAAGCATTAATATAGTCTTCTGGAGTTTTTTGAATGTCTGGGAAAATTAAATCTGCTAATTGGGTTAAGCTCATGTTCTTCTTCCTCTCATCTCTTATTATTTTATTTTGATTTACTAGATTAGTGATAGCAATCCTTTTCTTTTAACCTTCATATTTGTAGGCATAAAAAAAGCCCCTCATCCTAATCCTCTTAGGACGAAAGACACCTTCCGCGTTACCACCTAAGTTAACTAAGTCCTACTTAGCCCACTCTTAATCTTTAAGGGAATTACCCCATAAACTTACTCCTCACAAGTGAGATTTTCAGTTTATAGCTAAAGAGCTTCTTTCTAAATGATTCTAGCCTAGGTTCTCACCCTCCCTAAGTCTCTGTTCTTTCCTCAATTTATACTCTTCTCTTTAATTGCCTTACCTATATAATATATCTTCATTATACCTACCATATCTTTTATTGTAAAGGCTCATTATTTTAAGGCTATTCAACAAAGAATTTATTACCTATAATAAAGTTAAATAGATATATACTAGGGAGATTAGACTATGACTTTTTTAAAAGAAAATGATGTTATTCTGTTTCAAGGTGATAGTATCACAGATTGTGGTCGTAATAAATTAAAACGTACTGATTTGGGTGATGGATATGTCAATCTTATTCATCATTACTTAGAGACTCATTATAGTGACTTGCATACAACTTGTATGAATAAAGGTATTTATGGCAACCGTACAATAGATCTTAAACTGAGATGGCGCTTAGATTGTTTGCGCATTGAAAAAAATGTTCTTTCACTCCTTGCTGGTATTAATGATACTTGGAGACGCTATGATTTCAGTCTCGTAACATCTCCGGAAAGATTTGAAGAAAATTATCGTTATTTTCTAGAGAGTAGTTTAGAAAGAAATCCTAACTTACGTATTATATTACTTTCGCCCTTTTTACTTCCTCATAATGAAGACCAACTTAGATGGTTTGAGGACTTAAATCCTAAAATTGCTATTGTAAAAAAATTGGCTCAAGAATTTAACACCCTTTATATTCCTCTCCAAGAAATTTTCAATGAAGCTCTAACACCTGATCAAGATGTTTTTTACTGGACTATTGATGGTGTGCATCCAACACCTAAAGGTCATATGCTCATTGCAAAAGAATGGCTCAAAAGGAGTTTAACTTAATGGATAAAACTTTAATAGTTAAAGAAAGAGTTTACTTATTAGATAATCTTAAAGGACTTCTCATTTTTCTAGTTGTATTTGGACATTCTTTAGAACTTTTTAAAGACGATTACTTTGCAACTCAAGTCCTTTATACGTTTATTTACTTATTTCATATGCCTGCATTTGTATTTGTATCTGGTTACTTTTCAAAAAATCTAGATAAATCACGTGCTACTGCCTTCAAAAGTTTTCTTATGCCTTTCATTCTTTTTAATATCATTTGGAACCTTATAGCGGCAGTAGCTACATGGGATATGAGCCAATTTTCCTTCCTAACTCCAGGTTGGGCCCTATGGTATTTAATGAGTATGTTTTTCTGGAAAATCTTCTTAAAGGATTTGGTTAAAATTAAATATGTCTTACCTATTAGTTTTATTGTAGGGTTAGGTGCAGGCCTTTTTAGTGAGTTCAATGGCATTTTGTCTCTATCTCGTACACTTGTATTCTTTCCATTTTTCCTAATTGGTTATAAAACAAGTGAGGACAAGCTTTTTAGACTCAAAAAACCTACACGATTCTTTTCTTTTGCTATTACCTTACTTGCCTTGTCCTTTGCTATTTTTATATGCTACTTTAAAATATTTCCTATAGAGTTTCTCTATGGCAGTGATGCATTTGAGTCCTATACAGTACCTTTATGGCTCGGACTTATTAGCCGCATACTTCTCTATATTATAGGTTTCTCTTTTGTTTTTGTACTTGCAAATACTATGCCCGCTAAATCTACTTTCTTCAGCAAAATTGGTTGCAATACTTTACCTATTTACATTTTGCATACTTACTTGTTATGTATTCCAATTGCTATCAATTATTTTATTCCCTTTTTATGGGCTAAATTAGGTATTTCTCTTTTATCTTCTATTGCCATTACCTATTTACTTTCCCGTAATAAAACAAACTTTTATTTTATGAAGTATTTAAATGCTCTAATAAGTCATATGCTTCATCCTGAAAAAGATACTACTAAAAAGAAAACATAAAAAGAAGTGCAAGATTTTTATTCTTGCACTTCTTTTTGATGTACTGCCTCTTTCATTACTTCACAAGTCTTTTTAATCTCTTCATCTTTGCTATTAAGAGCTATTCCTTCAAATTAGTTAGGATCTTCCTTATAAATTTCTTTTAATATTTTATTCCTCTATTTCCCGAAGTTAATTTTAAATGCTGCTTCCTTAAAGGGCGTCAGCTCCGTACTATATAATTCTTCTTGCTTGATAAATTCTTGCATTTCTTCTATATCTTGTGTAAAAATTTTACTTAGTGAAGTAACTTGTAATACCACATCAATAAAAGCTCTTTTTAGCAACTTAAAAATCCTATGATTGAGGATTAGGAATTTGATATCTAAGCCGTTCTATTTATCAATAAATTGTTTTACTTTTTCCGATTCTATTCCTGCAGGAATGTAGTCACTATTTATCCACCTATATTTTTCTCGCAAGCGCTACAGTTTCCTAATCCTTGTACTACCTTTTTAGTGTCTATCTAATAATATACACAAAAAAACACTTTCATAACCTTACACATAATCCATCGTTTCATATTTGGGGTTTACACCTAGCATCATACAAATCTTTTCCCCTCCGGGTTTGAGTAAAGTAGGCTTTAATGTGCTAGGTATAATACCATAATCATGCTCTTTTCTTAAGGTTTGTTGAACAATAAGCTTGAAAAACTTGCATACTTCTAATAAATCAAATTTAAGATAAACAGTGACGCTCTTAGTTTAATCATTTTTATACACTTTATGTATTTAAACCATGTTCACCATTATATAACAATTACAGACGTGCAGATAAAAAGGGTGTATGCTTCAAGCCTACACCTTTTTTCTTTAATAATTATTGAGCGTTATTAAGGGTAATGATTTGATCAACAACTGCTGATGGATCTTCTGTTCCAGCTGCAATTCCTGAAACTTTACTTAATAAGTATTCCCAAGCTGGTTTTGCAAGCCATCCATCGATAGCTCCATCTACAGCTGTAGCATTACCTGCCATAGCAGCACCTGCAGCACCAAGTGGAGATAAGCCTGTAAGTTCACCAACATTAGCTGCTGGAGCACCACCACCTGCTAATGTTACCATTTCAGCAATCGATTCTGTTGTTGTCATAGCTTGAATAAATTTAACTGCTTCTTCACGTTTTGCTGGATCATCCCATGCTTTTTTTGTGATATAGAAACCACTTGAGAATCCTGAAATAAGTTCTTTACCATCACATTTACCATTACCTGTACCTGGCATTGGAAGAAGTGTAACTGTATCAGAATCACCAAATTTAGCTACACACCAGCTACCATCTACGAACATCGCAGCTTGTTTATTGATAAATTGAGCTTCTACAAGCTCATTTTGTGTTGTAGCTGTATCTACTGGGAATGCACCCATATCGTTAAATTTTTTGAAATAGGATAAAGCATTTACCCATGTATCTTTAACTGCAGTAATATCTCTGTTACTGTGATCTTTAACACCACCTTCAGCTAAGATAAGGTGCTCAATCCAGTAGTGTGGAATATGTCCTAATGCTACTGCAATAGGCGTAATATCTGTTTTAGCAAATTCTGTAATAGCATTTTCTAATTTAGTCCAATCTGTAGGAAGATCAATTCCATTAGCTTCAAATAGATCTGTATTTACATAGATACCTTCATAGTAACCATGTGTTGGAATAGCATATTGAACACCATCTGCACATGTAGCTGATGCTAATGCAGCCGGGTTAATATTTGACCCATAGTCTGGATATACTGCTTGAATTTCAGAAAGTGGCACAACTTTACCTTGCTCTACTATTGTTTTAGAGTTTACATCTGTAAAGAAATGAAGTACATCCGGTTCATTGCCTGCTGCAAAGTCTGTAAGTACATTTGATTTCCATGTTTCATCTGCTGTAGCTGCCTCAACCTCTAATGTAACATTTGCATTATCTTTTTGGAATTGATCAACTACTTTATCAAGTACTGCAGCCATTGGATCTGTACCACCAAACATTGATACAACTCTAAGCGTTACAGGGTCAGCTGATTTTTCTTCTGCTGGCTTCTCTTCTGCTGGTTTTTCAGTTACTGGTTGTTCTTCCGCTAGTTTTGAGTTACACCCTACAAATACTCCCCCAAGCATTGTAGCAGCTAATCCTAATGCTAATACTTTTTGAAATTTCTTCATTGAAATCCATCTCCTTTTACTTACTTAGTTTTTATAGATGATTTTATGTAAGTTAAATTATGTTCTACCAACGAGTCACCCCTCATAGTTATTCTGACAAATTGATTATAACATTTTATATAAATTTAGTAATAAGATAATTTTGCCTTTTATATTGTTTTCTTGGTGCAATTGTTAAATATCTATATAACACTCATTTCCATTTATTAACTCATATTTCTATTTTTTTATAGTTGCATTAGAAAAAGTCATTGAACCAGCTGCTTTAACTTTCTAGTTCAATGACTTTCTTAACGATACAAAATATTTCCAAGTTCAATATGAGAACTACTTAGTATCTCTCCATTATATACAATTTCTATACCATCTATCCAACTATAAGGGCTATTCCGTTGAAGCAAACTCTCTTCTAAAATAGTCATTGTAATCCCTGCTCCTGTTGAACCTTGGAAATATTGATTCATCCACTCTGATGTCTCTCCTATATCCTTTAAGTTAATTAAAGCTATTTTTTTATTTCCTATAGTCTTAATTTCTTCAACTTGTATTTTAAGTCCTTCAAATGCTAACCTTGAAATTTCATCTGCTATCTGTTGAATTTTCTCCTGTAAAGACATGTCTTTTTCTATTACTACATTACCTAGTTCTATAATTTCCCAAGAGTCTACATCTCTCGTATATAATATATAGTCCTCTTCTGATAACTTTTGCATTTCTGCTTTTAAATTTTTATTTTCTTCTATTAGTTGATTCACTTGTTTATTGAGCTTATCAATTTCTGCTTCTAACTGCTGCTTTTCTTCTTGTAGAACAATTATTTGCTTATCTGTGTCTTGTGGTGATTGTACTGGTTGTGTTGATATACATCCTGATAGAGCCATGATTCCAATAGAAAGTAAAATTATGCCGATTTTTTTATTCATGCTCTAGTCCTCCTATTTATATTTTGTTTAATTATAGCATATTTATTTTACAGTTTAATTAAGGTTACTCAACAACTCTATTACATCCCTAAGATAAACTTATTAATCACATATGCTACTCCATCTTCTTCATTAGATTTTGTTACAAAGTCTGCCATTTCCTTAACTTCATCAAAAGCATTTTCCATTGCTACTCCAAGCCCTGCATAGCGAATCATATGTTCATCATTTCCTGCATCACCCATGCAAATAATATCTTTTCTTTCAATATCTAAGATATGAGCCAATGATTCTACGCCCGTTCCTTTATTTACTTGTTTATGTAAAAATTCTAAGAAAAATGGTGCGCTTCTTACTACTGTATACTTTTCATAAACATCTTGTGGAAGTTGTGAAATCGCTTTTTCTAGTACATCAGGTTCATCTACCATCATAATTTTTATAATTTCTTCTTCTGGTGAAAGCTCGTTATAGTCTACTTCTTTAACCGGTATTCCATTAATTTCACCTTCATGAAGAGAATATTTACTCATCATTGGTGTAATACACCCTTCTTTTGAAAAGGCATGAATATTAACCCTTAATTTCTGTGCAAGTGTATAGAGCTCAACTAAATCTTGCCCATTTAAAGTAATTCGGCTAACAATTTCTTTTGTTTTTGTATTTTGTACAATAGCTCCATTAAAACTTATTACAAAATCTTGTCCGGATAATAAATCTAGTTCTTCTAAATAACGTTCAATTCCATCTATAGGTCTTCCTGATGCAAGCACAACCTTAACACCTCTATCTTTAGCTTGCTCTATTGCTTTTTTGGTAGCCTCTGATATTGTCTTATCATCTTTTAAAAGTGTACCATCCATATCTAGTGCAATTAATTTATACATAATAAATCTCCTAAGTTTCATTATTTTAAGTTAATCCTTTATATCTCCTAAAATGATTATACCAGTAATTATAGCAATCTCATACTTTTTGCTTACAAAATAAACTTTTCTAAGTTTATTTTTATAATTTATAGTTATTTAAACACTTCTAAATATCTATGTGATAGGAAATGTTTGATCTTATCAATTTTCTTTAAAGATTAATAAATGCAATGATTTTGTATACTTTAGCGTATAACCATATATATAAATAGACAAAAAACTTCCTTAAAACCTGGAACTTTGCCGCACTCATAAGCTACCTTATTTTAGTCTTAGTATTTGCCTGGAGTAGGCTACCTTAAGGTGGCTTATTGTGCCTTTCACATTAAATATCTCATGTATTACACGCAAAAAGGACTACTGCACTCAATTAGGCAATAGTCCCTTATCCGTTTATTGATTAAAAAAGATTGCACTTTTTTTAATCAACCATTTCAAATCATTTTCTCCAATATCTTTATCCTTCCATTTTGTCAACTCAGTTATAATTTTTTTATCTACTAATATTTTTAGTTGATCATCATAACTATTTTTTATTATTTCATTAACTAACTTTTGAATAATCGCTGTTGTATAATTTACGTTAAGCTTAGGTATCCAATCTGCCTTCGAATTAATAATCCCTCGTTTCACTAATATATCTACAGCTGTTTCATATTCTTTATCCACACCGTCTTTAACTACACTATCCTTAGCTACATCCTTGGAAGGTGTCTCATTAGGAGGTCGTTTACCACTATTTAAATCTTTGATAGATAGTCCAAAGGTATACTGAAAATGAGGTGTATCTGAAAATGATGACCAACTTCCTCCCCAGTCTAACCCTAAAGCTTCTCCTATTGTACCTACTTTAGCTAAAATACGCTTATCATATTCTGCTCCTTTTATATTCTGATAAACATCAAAAGCTAATCTCCATTGATGATAAGAGGACATACTACTCCCCCTAGCATTTGTCACAATACTTCCAGGTCTTGTTCTCCCTTGCTCATATAAATACTCCTGTCGTTCCATTGAGCGATATGTTTCACTAATCTTTATATTTAATCCTTGCTGTTGGCATTTATCTAGCAGTGCTTGTGCTAATTGTTTTACTTTAGGATGCAATTCATTTAAATCTCTACATATCTCTACCATTAATTTGCACTCCCTTTCCCTTATATATTCAATTATATTCCATAAATAAAGTTAAGGTTCATACTAAAGTTGTTTATTTTATAGATATAAAAAACGCTCCCTTATTGGGAGCGTTTTCATTAGGTTGGTATTATGAAATTTTACAGGTTGAATAGCATTACATACATCTTTATTATACCATATTTATCCATACTGTCTACATAATATCTGTATAAAAGTCTAAATAATTATTGTGTTTACTACATAAGTGGAGCAAAACATCTCATAATAGACCTCATTAATCTTATATACCATTTCACACGATAACATTCTTCTAGGGTTACAGCTATGCATTCTTCTAATGTACTCAAAAAATCATCTTTAATTTCTTGTATAGCCTCGGCTTTATACATAAATATACCACATTCAAAATGTAAATATAGGCTTCTAAAATCTAAATTAATTGTTCCTACCACTCCCAATTCATCATCTGCTACAAAGGTTTTGGAATGTATAAATCCTTGTGCATATTCATAAATTTTAACACCTGATTCTATAAGTTGTTGATAGTAGGCTCTTGTTAGTAAATGTACATACCACTTATCGGGAACATGCGGTGTTATAATTCTTATATCTACACCACCTTTAGCTGCTAATGTCAATGCTGTCATCAACTCATTATCAATAATAAGATATGGCGTATTGATGTATACATATTCTTTTGCTTTATGAATAATATTAAGATAGACATTCTCACCTACAGTTTCTTCATCCAAGGGGCTATCTGCATAAGGTTGGATATATCCATATCCCTCATATATTTGAGGTATTCTCACTAAATATTTCTCATAACTTTCTTTAAAGTCATCTTCTCTTAATCTATCGAAATTCCAACACTGTAAAAACATAATCGTCAAATTTTGAACAGCATCTCCTTTAAGTAAAATACTAGCATCTTTCCATTGTCCATAAGGATTCACTACATTAATATATTCATCTGCAAGATTTGCCCCTCCCATAAATCCTACTTTTCCATCAATTACTGTAATTTTTCTATGGTCTCGGTTATTAATTTTTAGAGATAATCTAGGCTTTAATTCATTAAATACCATAACTTCAATTCCTAATTTTTCAAGCTTTTCGTTATACTTATATGGCAATGTTTGAATACATCCTGCATCATCATAAATTAATCTGACTTCTATACCTTGATTTATCTTTTGTATTAATATTTCTAAAATGCTATCCCACATAATACCTTCTTCAATAATAAAATACTCCATAAAAATAAATTTTTGTGCCTTTTGAAGTTCTTCTTTAAGTATTTCAAAAAATTTTTCACCCGGAGTCAAATATTGAGTTGATGTATTTTTATGCATTGGAAAGCTTGAATATCTTCTTATATATTCTGTTTGATTTGAAATGTTTCTATCAACTTCTTGCAATTTGTTTATTATTTTTTCATCCTGGTATAAAAACTTTTTTGTATCTTCATAAGTCAATTGAACAGACCGTTTAAATTTAGCACCTGTTTTATCTCCACCAAATATAAGATAAAATAATCCTCCAAACACCGGAAATAATAAAATAGGAATTATCCACGCTAACTTATACGAAGGATTATCTTTTTTATTTAAAATATAAATTACAACTATTATACTTACAATAGTAAATACTACATAGAGATACACAAAATACTCACTTAGCTTCCAAATTCCTATACCTAATATAATCGTTTGCAAAAAAATTAATACTCCTACAATAAATAATCTACTAAATAACATTTTGAGTACTTTCTTCATATATCCGCCTCTATTCAAATCCCTATACTCTAAATAATATTATTTTTTACTTATTATATGCATTTTTATAAAAAAAAAATAAGTACTCAGATCAGCTCTGAGTACTTATTTCTCTTCTATTCTAAATCATAACTTCTACGTTAGCAATTAGTTATCTTATAAATTATTTTTAAGTTCTGTAATAAGGTTTTGTACCTCTTGTTCAATATCTACAATGTTTACTAGTTTTTTAACAGATTTATCTCTTGTCATAAGCTCAACTTGACCATTCTCAAGATTTCTTTCTCCTACTACAATGCGTACTGGAATACCCATTAAGTCTGCATCAGCAAATTTAGCACCAGGACCCATCTTACGATCATCTATGATTACTTCCCATTTATTATTTAAACGATTATAGATATCTGTACCCACTTCATTCATATCTACTTTTTTGCTACCTAATACACAAATGTGTACTTGCCATGGTGCAACTGAAATTGGCCATATTGGGCCATATTCATCATGATGAGATTCAATAATACATGCAAGTAAACGACCTACACCAATACCGTAACACCCCATAATAGGTGTCTTTGCTTTACCATCTTTATCTGTGTATGTCATTTGCATACTCTCTGTATACTTCGTTCCAAGTTGGAATATATTTCCTACTTCAACACCTCGTTTAAATTGAAGTTTTCCATCACAGCATGGGCATGTATGACCTTCATTAACTTCTGCTACATCATAGAAAGTCTCTACCTTAAGATCTCTTGGTACACTTACACCTGATAAATGATAATCTTCCTTATTAGCACCACATATAAGGTTTGTTTCACCTTCTAATGAACTATCAAATACAATTTGTGCATTTCCAGCTTCAAGTTCAGCAGGTCCCATAAAGCCAAAGCATAAGTTAGATTCTTCATAACTTGTAAATGGTGTTACATTTGCTTGTACAATCTTGCTAAGTTTTGATTCATTTACTTGTAAGTCGCCTCTGATAAATACAATAAGAGGTTCTTTTCTACCTTCTACTTCAAACACAGCAGCTTTTAATAATCTATGATTTGGTACATTAAAGAAATTTGCTAATGAATCAATATCCTTAATCCCTGGTGTATGATTTTCTTTTGTTTCTTCTTCTGCAATTTCATATTTATCAAGTTTAGAAGTAGCAACTTCCATATTAGATTGATAATCACAAGAATCGCAAATAATGATTGTATCTTCACCTATATCAGTTAGAAGCATAAATTCATGGGCCACTTTACCACCCATCATTCCTGTATCAGATTTTACACATACTACCTCTGGTACACCCGCTTTTCTAAACACATTATGATAAGCTTGTAAACAGCTATCATAGTATTGCTCTAAATCTTCTTGTGAAGTATGGAATGAATAAGCATCCTTCATAGTGAACTCTCTTACGCGGATAAGGCCACCACGTGCTCTTGGTTCATCTCTAAATTTAGTTTGAATTTGATAAATCATAAATGGATATTGATTATATGAACGAGCTTCCGTACGTGCTAAATGCACAGCTGCCTCTTCATGTGTCATCCCAAGCAACATATCTTTTCCACTACGATCTTTAAAACGTACAAGTTCATTCCCCACACTTTCAAAACGACCTGATTCTTGCCAAAGCTCAGCTGGCATTACAACCGGGAACATGACTTCTTGACCATCAATGGCATCCATTTCCTCACGAATAATGTCCTCAATTTTAGTTGCAATACGTTTTGCTGGCATTAAAAGTGAATAGATTCCATTAGACACTTGTCTAATATATCCTCCTCTTAAAAGATAAATATGGCTTATACTTGTTGCATCACCTGGTTTTTCTTTAATACGTTCGCCTAATAATTTACTAAGTAACATAATTTTTGTCCTCTTTTCTTCAATTTTATTATAATTAAATTATATACTTAAATATATTTATAAAAAACTTAAAGCTACTATAAAATTAAACGTTAATAAAAAAGTCCCTATGCAATATTGCATAGGGACCAAATTAACGTTTGGTGGTACCACCCTTGTTATAATAAAAGGCATTAAACCTCTAACTATCACTCTTTACTCTATATCGGGAGTATCCGTTACGCTTCATCACGTAATGCTCAGAGCTAGGACAATAAACCTTTTCTCTAGGAACCTCTCAGCCAGTGAATTCCCTTTCTGTTAAAGATTTTAATTCATTGATTTCTCTTCATCGCTGTATTATTATTCTAATCATATATTTTAATGAATTTTTCATAAAAAAGCAAGGATTCTTTTCTATTTTATTGTTAAATCCTCTATTTCTTTAATTAATGCTTCAGGTGTTGTTGTATTTGAGACATGAATACGCTTTATATCCGTTGTTTCAGTTTTTCCTTTATTTTTAATCAAATTAGTAGCTTGTAAGTCAATTCCTACACTTTGTGCCCACTCTTTAGTTTTTTTGTTATGCTGAAATTGTGGATATGCCAATACTTTTACATCACGTTCCCCTAATTGTTCTTCAATATGTGCAAAAGATGTACTTATTTGATATAATGCATCCCCTTTACCTATTTCATCTAATAATGCGTGTTGGAATGTATGACTTTGCATATCTATTAATCCGCTTTCTTCCATTTCCTGTGCTTGTTCCCATGTAAAATGAGGCATTGTCGTTTGTATTCCTACATATGCTGGTGTAATAAAATAGGTTGCTTGCATATCAAATTCTTTTAAGATAGGATATGCCTTTGTATAGTTACTCAAGTACCCATCATCTGTTGTAATAATTACTGGCTTATCTGGTAATCCCCCTACCCCATCTAAGTAATCTTTTAAAACTTTAAAGTTTATAGTTGTATATCCATTATCTTTAAGTTCTTGTAACTGCTCTCTAAAAAGTTGGGTCTCTACTGATATACTCTGTTCACTTTCTAAAGGCCCAACCTGGTCTTTAAATTCATGATACATCAATACTGGTATATAGTTTTTATCATAAATCATTGTATCTTTTTCAGTATATGCATTAGACTTTCTTTTAGCTCGTGGCTTTTTATTCACTGAATCACTACAATCAATATAATAATTTTGTACAACTGGATTTTCTTCATTTTTAAGTTTAATTATAATTTTTAATACATTTATTCCATCCATTAAGCTATAGTCTTCTGCATCCAACTTGAATGGATATCTGTAACTTGTAGTAAGTATATTTTCATTTAATTTATAGGTAACTTGTTCAATATTTTCATCAAAATTTAACATTAAATCTAAATTTTCTTGACTCATTACAATACTAATATCATCCTTATTTTCTAATTGTACTTCTATAGTCGCCTTATTTTGTATCGCCATATTATAAAGTTCAACAACTCTATAATGTGCCTTATTTATATCTGCTTGTTGAAATATCACTTCTATATTAGGTACTATTAATGGAATTTGGTAATATAAGCGGCTTATTAAATCTAATTGTTGGATTAAATCCTGTTGTTCTTCTAAGATACAGTCATTAATAATTATTTTAATACGATCTTTAAATTCTCCTGGTAATTCAGATAATACTTTAAGTTCTTCTTCTCCCTTAACATTTATATATGCATAGTTAATGTCTTGTTTCTTATATAATTTCAATGCATATTCAATAGGATATGCAACACTTAAATCAGCATATTTATCCTGTATATATTGAGTATGTTCAACGAGTTGATCTATACTTTTTTTATTCCAACTATCATCTATTTGAATAATTAAAATCACTTGTTGATTGCTATATTGATCTGCAATTTTCTGCAAATCTTTCTCTATATTAATTGTCGGTGTATACTTTATTTGTACATTCTCAAGACTAATCTTATGATTTTCTATCGTATCATCAAGACTAACCCATTCATATTTATTATTTTCGTTTAAAAATTTTTCATTAATTCCAATCTTAAAATTAGCTTCACTTTGAGTTCTAATTGCATATACATCTACTACGTTTTGTTTACCCTTACTTATTCCTATATAACTTCCTATTACTAAGATAGATACTCCAATAATTACACCTATGTATATCTTTTTTATAAGTTTTGACTTTTTCATTCCCTTCTCCTTTGAATCAATCATTAATCTTATTGTAACATACTTCTATTATTTTTTGCTTTATAATAATCTATTACAAAACACTTTATTATTAATAAAATGATAGTTATATTTTTTCCTCATTGACTTGTATAAAAAAATGAATTAATATAATTATAGATAATATATAATTATTATAAAACAAATTAATATTTATAAGTATGCTAGGGGAGCCCAAAAGGGCTGAGAGTGCATTTTGCAGACCCTCAGGACCTGTACACAGATAATGCTGCAGCAGGGAAGTGTGTAAACGATAAGTTAATAAACTGATGTGCTTAGTTGCATTTTTATTACTATGACTTTATATTAAATCCTCCCTTTCATATTTATAACAAAAGGGAGGATTTTTAATGTCTGATTTTTTAGTAGGGCTTCAAGAAACACCATCAATGATATGGGTATGTTTAGGTATCTTCTTAGTTATACTTGTTTGTATTAGCATTATCAAATTTAATAATCTAAAAGTATCTACACCAAAACTTACAACAAAGACTTTAGCTTTTGGTGGTATGTGTGTTGCACTATCCTTTATTCTTTCTTATATTAAATTATTTGAAATGCCTCAAGGAGGTTCTGTTACTTTAGTCAGTATGTTACCTATTATGCTTTTTGCCTTCGTATGTGGTCCTACTGCAGGTATTATTGCTGGCCTAGCTTATGGATTTCTTCAATTTTTCCAAGGTGCTTATGCTGCCCACTGGATTTCTATTCTACTAGATTATCCTCTTGCTTTTGCTTGGTTAGGCATCGTAGGTATCATTCCTAAAGCTATCAAATCTATACCTTTAAGGTTTGCTCTAGGATCTTTTATAGCTATTTTAGGTCGTTTCTTTATGCATCTACTTTCTGGTGCTATATTCTTTGGTGAATATGCTCCTGAAGGAATAAATCCTTGGATTTATTCTTCTGTATATAATGCTGGTTACTTATCTATTGAATTTATCACTACTTTAGTAATTGGAATTATTATTCTTACAACTCCTATTTATAAATATCTTAAGGTTTCTTTTGCATCATCTCATACTAATTCATTATAAATGTTTCACGTGAAACACTAGTATATATCTTTATTAATTCGCTCAGAGAGTATAGCTTCTATCTCTTTGGGCGTTTTATTTTGAGAATTAATCATCAGTACACCATGTCTAATGTTTACATGCTCATTATGTGCAAGATTAATTAAACTTTGCTGAATATCCTCAAAATTCTCTTCCTCTTTTTTTTCATAAATAAATGCATGGACTGGTCCAATATAATCTTCACAATTATAAATTTCATATTTGCCCGTACTTTCAAGATATTGCTTAATATAATATAAGTTTTTTTCTACAGTTACAATCATAGCACTCTCTCTTTTCATTTTTATCTTATTTTTTCCCATTCGTGCTAATTCATGCCTATAACTTATAAATAATTTTAATCTTAGGTAATAGTTGTGAGCTTACTATCGATAGATTCTCGCAAATTTATTATTGCGCTTTCAATTTATCTTTTCTAATCTAGTATATATTCTTTCTATTTTTATTATTCATGTTTACCCTTGAATAGTACATACTGTGCCTCTTTAGAGGCTCTTCCACCTATATGATTAAAAGGTATCAGGCCTAGCTATAATGGTACCTGTAATCTAGACAGCTAAATTTCTATTTCTTAATGAATCCTGTTATAATAACTTTAACTACAAAAGAACAGTATTCATATGAGAAAAAGACGAAATTTTACACCTGAGTTCAAAACTCAAGTTGTACTAACATTACTTAGAGAAGAAAAAGATCTTGCAGCACTCACTTCAGAGCATGATATTGCACCAAACATGCTTCGTAACTGGAAGAAGGAATTTTTAACAAATGTCTCTAGTGCTTTTTCTAATAAGAAAGAAGTTGCTTTTGAAGAAGAAAAGATTGCCTATGAAAATAAAATTGATCAGCTCTATAATACGATAGGTCAGCTCACTGTAGATGTGAACTGGCTCAAAAAAAATCTGAGCAAGCTCTTGGATCTGGCTGGGAAGAAATAACTGGTTACAAAGGACGATCCTAAACTTTCTGTATCCAAACAGTGTAAGCTGCTAGGCCTTAATCGTAGTAGTGTGTACTATAAGGAAAAATAATCCACAGAGCTTGAAATTCAGCTTAAACACGCTATCGATGAAATGCATACAGCTCATCCAGCTTGGGGAACTAGACGTATAACGGAAACCTTAGTAACGAAGGGCTATTGGGTAGGTCAGAAGCTTGTCAGACGCTATATGCAAGAAATGCGTATCTATGTCATCTATCCAAAACCAAACCTATCAATACTGAATAAACAGCATAAAGTTTATCCCTATCTTCTAAGAAATTTTTCTATCACCATACTGTAAGGTTACTTCCAAAACAATAAACTATTACACCTATTATATAGTAAAATATGGTTCATTAAGAAATTCTAAATAGTTGTCTTGACAAAGGAACCACTATATTATTTCTAATAAAACAGGCATAATCATCTTACTAAATACTAATTCTTTATTAGGTCTACTAAAGAATTAGTCGCAACTTCTATTTTAAAATAAAAAATCCGGTCTAAACATTATTACTTTAAAGTATATGTTTAGATCGGATTTTTTATTTTAGATAACTTGATTATTTTCCTGTGCTAGGCGAATAGCTTCTTTTTCTTCCTCAGATAGTTTATACGTAGATTGACCTGCCTTAACAGGTTTAGAGTAGATATAAGATCCATCTCTACTGTATATTCCATTTAATATGATTCCATTATTTTCTGCATCCATCATAGCAATTGCAAATGATAATTCTGCTCCTACATTTTCAATTGCATTATATCTTACTATCCCTACTTTTTGTGTACAGTATTTAAGTTGATTACTTAATTTATTAATCTCTTCCAGGATTTCTCCTTCTTTTTCTTTTACATGATTAACTTTTTTTGCATAATGAATAAGTAAATTTTCTAAGTCCACATCATCTTTTGTCATGAATGTTTCATATTTACGTTGAACTTTTTTAAATTTTGATAAGCTTACTAATAGTAAAACAAATAAAATCAAACAAAAAATTCCTAACCCAATTACAATATAGCCCATATACGGCTCCATCATACTAATTATACTTTCCATATTAAACTTGCACTCCCTTAGTCCTAATTACTGCTGTATTCTACTAATAATTCTTTCTAGCTCTTCACTACTGTAAAATTCTATCTCTATTTTCCCCTTACGTTTTCCTTGTGTGATACACACTTTTGTACCTAAGGATTTTTGGAGATTTTCTTGCACTTCGTTAATAAAAACATGACTTCCTGATTCTCTTTGAATCAGTTCTTCTACTTTTTTTTGTGCTTTTTTCTTATTTATTTCTTCTTGATTAAGTAACTGCTGAACATACTTTTCTGTATCACGTACAGTAAGTTCTTTTTCTATAATAAAATTAGCTGCTTCTTTTTGTATTTTGGGATCTTTTAAGATTAGTAAAGCTCTTGCTTGTCCATAGCTCAATTCTCCATCTCTAAGTTTTTGTTGTAGGTCTGTAGTGAGTTTAAGTAATCTCATAATATTCGTTACTTCTGACCTACTCTTACCTACTCTTTTAGCTACTTCTTCTTGAGTATAGTCAAATCTCTCCATTAATAAACTATACGCACAGGCCAATTCCATACTATTTAAATCAGCTCTTTGGATATTTTCAATAAGTGCTACTTCTAGTACTTGTTTATCATCAAAGTCTTTAATTAAGATCGGTACTTCTCTTATTTTTGCTAATCTTGCTGCACGATAGCGTCTTTCTCCTGCTACTATTTCATATTTATTATCTTTTACTCTCACAATAAGCGGTTGTAAAATGCCATGTTCTTGAATAGATGCCATTAATTCATTAAGTTCTTCTTGGTCAAAATTCTTTCTAGGCTGGTCATAGTTGGGCTCTACCTCATTAATATCTACCATCTTGATGCCTTCATTTTGATGACCTAGTACTACTTCTTCTGATAGTAATGCATTTAAGCCTTTTCCTAAACCTTTTTGTCTCATTTCTTTTTATTCCTTCCCAAAAATTCTTTAGCCAATTCTCTGTACTGTTCTGATCCCTTAGAACGCGTGTCATAGTTAATGCAAGACATTCCATAACTTGGCGCTTCACTCAACCTTACACTTCTATTAATTTTTGTTTCATATACAAATTTTGAAAAGTGATTATTAACTTCATTAACGACTTGTGTTGATAAGTTTGTTCTTGTATCAAACATCGTAAAAACAATGCCTTCTAATGTAAGATTTTTATTAGTAGATTCCTTTACTAATTTAATTGTTTGCATTAATTGTGAAAGGCCTTCTAACGCATAATACTCACATTGCATAGGAATAAGTACCGTCTCAGATGCTGTTAATGCATTAATAGTAAGAATATTGACTGCAGGTGGGCAATCAATAAAAATATAGTCAAACTTATCTTTTATACTTTCTAATGCTTTTTTTAGTATAAATTCTCGTTCTACTTTATCTACTATTTCAATCTCTGTACCTGCAAGATTCATATTAGAAGGAACAACTTTTATCTTTTCATTTGGTGATTCATAAATAACTTCATTTATGTCTCTATCCTCAGTGAATACATTATAAATTGTATAAGGTATACGATTTTTAACAAGACCACATCCACTTGTTGTATTTCCTTGAGGATCAATATCTACCACTAACACTTTTTTCTTTTTTTCTACTAGGGCAGCTGCCAAATTAATAACTGTCGTAGTTTTACCTACGCCCCCTTTTTGATTAACTACTGCAATGATTTTACTCATGTAGGTCTACCTCATTTTCTTAATTTATAACGCATATTTTATAATCAGTATATCATAAAATATTTAGTTATTACATTAATAATGCTTTTTTAGCATAAAATATCTCTTCTCTTTAATATAATAGAACAAGTCTTAAATTATTTTCGAATGTTTCACGTGAAACATTTGTCTTATGGAGAAGAAAAATGAAAAAAAATAAGTTTAATTTTTTATCAAAACTCTTAATTATTATTACAATCATATATGTTGTTATATTTATTATTTATCAATTTTATGGAGCTAATATTGGTACACTTAATATTTCTATCGCTAGTGATAAAGAACAGGTAGAAGCTGTTCAAATTTCTATTACTCCTACTAAAGATTTAAGACAATATTATCTTCTTATTTATGAAGACAACTTTTCTGATAGTTGGCTTTACTTTATTTCTAATACCTATAATAAAGATGCTCAACATATTTTAGAGGAAATTCTTCCTCCACATACTGATAAATATGTTTTTTTAGAAGGCTCTTCTCAAAAAAACACACATACTTTCACTATTAAATCAAAATATCCTATTAATCATCTCACTAATCAAGACCACGCTTTCCATGCCTATTTAATAGTTCCATATGAAATTTTTCCATTCCCTATATTTTATTATATTAAGCATCAAGTTTTCTTTATTAATATTGGAATTTAAGGAGTTAGCTTATGAAAACATTATTAGTTATATCTCTTATTATTTCTCTAACTTTAGAAGCTTCTAGACAACAAAAGGAACGAGAACCATTTTTTATTATTAAATGTGGAGCTTATCTATTTTGTAGTAGTATTCACTCTGTTATATTAGGTATTCCTGCACCTTTAGGTGCATTAATTATGTACTTTTGCTCCTTTTTTGATCCCAAGAATTATCACTTCAAACTAAAACTTATTCTATCTGGATTATTTATTTTTTTACTTTCTATTACAAGCTTTAGTAATTTTTCTGCACCTTTACAAAAAGCTTATTTAAATGCTAAGACTTATAATACTTCTAAAGTAGAAATATACAGTCAATTTAATGATCATTCAAAATATCTATTTTCTATTTCTACTGAACGCCAGCTCAATAAGTTAACTGATCTGCTTAACGATAGCATACCTTATATTAGCTGGTATCATAAATCTATTCCTGATGATATGGGATATTTACTTAAGCTTTATTCTTCTACTGGTATTACTGATATATATATAAGTCTATATTCAGCAAACAACTCAAATATTTATATTGGTAAATATTATTTATCCTATTACAATAAAGATATCATTCCCTACATAGATACACTATACTCTAGAAATCCATCTATTCTTACCTTAAATACCGCAAGAAATGCATCTATTAATATTACTAATTCTTCTTTATTATCTAATCTTTGGCGTTGTATCATATGGAATAAACCTATTGATGAGTTAAACCGTCCTGAGGAAAGCTTTAATATCCCTGGCTACTTATTTTTTGATAATTATCTTGGTTGTAATCTCAATTTTTCCTCTGATTTTAATTATGCACAGCTTTCTAATGGTGATATTATTGCTATTGCTCCTTTTCTACAGCATATGTTAAGTGAACAGCTTATTCTCTCTGAATTAGATTTAGTAAGTGAATTTCAGATATTTGATAGTGCACATACTTCTAATTATGATTCTGTTAATAGTAACTTCTCTATAGAGAGGGATCCTAATGACCAATACTATGGACTTTATCATTATAATTATAGAAAAGATGAAAAAGTATTTCTTCATACTGTGAATTCACCTTTTACAAAGTTTTTTATTCTGAAGTACCCATATATTCTTATCCTAGATCATGATATCAACTCAGAATATTATTTAATGCTTATTAATCAAAATGTGCCCGATAAGCATAGATATATTTCAAAGAATGAGGCCATTTTACCTAAATCCCTCTCAATTTGTCCTCAAAACACTAAATTTGCTTATATTACAGAACATGGTCAAAACTCCTCCTTATTTTTAGTAACAGACTATTATCATTCTCCTAAAGTAATTGCTACAGGAGGTATTATAGATTCTTTATTTCTATCCGATGACTATATTGTTTTTACACAAAAAATGAATGATTTAAATATCTTATGTGTCTATAGTATTGAACATGACCAGTTTATTAAATATACCCCTGTCCCTGGTGATATTACACTCATTAAAGCAACTGATAATAAAGTATATTTTTGTGTCCAACAAAAGAACCAAAATCATTTATATGAAAGTGTCTTTTATATCGATTTACTTTTAAAAATCTATAAAGTAAAATAATTAAAATCATTTCTTTTCAATAAAATAGACCTAAAGCTATTTAGTTTAACTTTAGGTCTATTTCTATTTGGGTAAATAAAATCTAATCAAATTTTGTTTTACTTCTATACTTAAAGGAAATTGTGGTCCCTCTTCCCCATCTATATCAGTAGCAAAATTTTTTTCTTGATTATGACATATAATATTCATTTTATCGGTTACCCAATAATCAATATTAGGATCTGTAAGATGTTCTCCTTGAAGTACTTTTAAAAATAGCTTTGGTATATCATGAATTTCTACCTTTTTTATACCAATAACATCAAATTTTCCATCTTCTATATTAGCATTTTTTGCAAGTCTAGTAAATCCACCTGCTGCTTTTCCATTAAAAATTAAAATTAATATATATTCATTTTTAATAGTTTTATTTTTTAATTGAATTTCTAAATTCATAGTTTGATAATTTTGTAATTCTTCGATTCCCTTTACATAATATGCAAGCTTTCCAAATTTCTTTTTTAACTCTAAATCTACAATATGAGATATTCCGCTAAAAAGTCCCATATTACATACATTAATAAAATATTGTTGATTTACTTTTCCAACATCTACATACCTAATTTCACCTTTTTCTACAAGTTTTAGTACACTATCTATATCATTAGGTATATGAGCACTATATGCAAAATCATTAGCTGTTCCTAATGGTAATATAAGAACTGGAATATCTATATGTTTATGTGCCATCCCATTAATACACTCATTAATCGTTCCATCTCCCCCAGAAATAATTATTAAATCTACTTGTTCTTCAGTAATGTTTTTAATAATATAACTTGTAATACTTCCCTTTTGTGCACTACGGTAAAGACTTAAGCTATATCCTTTTGCCTGTAAATATTCTGTAATATAATCTATATATCCTACAATCTGTCTATTTCCTGCCTTAGGATTATATAATAAAACTGCTCTTTTCATCTTATATCCTTTCATTTTCTATTATTTATTTTTGCTTGATTAGTCTCATTATTATTTATTCATCTATGTACTCATTTAATTTCTACTTTTTTATAATCTATTTTTTTTTCCTGTAAAACTAGTTCTATACTATATTTTTACAGTTTATTATTTATTTATTATTTATCTATTATACTATATTAAACAGATTTATTATAATTATATTTTTTTCTAATCAATGTGGATAATTTTAAATTTTAGTCTATCTAAGTCATTATTTGCAACCCTTGTAGATATTTACACTTATGCACACCCTTGTTGATAAGTGTAAATGAGTTTACTTTTTCTACTCAATGTGGATAATTTTAATTTTAAATTTTTATATTAGCTTATTATTAATTTTACTTAGTTTATCCACAACCTTATATTAATTTATTATGAATTATTTTATATATAAAAGAGGCAAGATAGTACTAGAAATCTTCTAGCCTATCTTGCCTCCCCTATCTAATTTATATACATTACATTTGTTCTGGTGCGTTAATTCCTAATAAGTAAAGTGCATTTTCAAGTACATATTTAATACTCATAACAATAGCAAGTCGTGCTTCTTTTACTCTTACATCTTCTACTAAGATAGCATTATCATGGTAGAATTTATTAAATGCTTGAGCGACATCTACTGCATATCTTGCCATATATGATGGTTCATATTTATTTGCCACTTCTTCAATAGTTGCTTTAAAATCAGCTAATTCTTTAATAACATTAACTGTTGCTTCATCTGTTAATACACTGTAATCAATAGTACCAAAATCATGTCCTGATTCAATTCCAGCTTTTCTAAGTACACTGCACGCTCTTGCATGCGTATATTGTACATATGGTCCTGTTTCTCCATCAAAGTTAAGTACACGCTCCCAAGAGAATTGTATATCTTTAATAATGTTGTTATACATATCATCAAAAATAACTGCTCCGATTCCTACTTGCAATGCAACTTCTTCTTTATTTGGAAGTTCTGGATTCTTCTCCTCAATTACTTTTCTTGTCTTTTCTACTGCTTCTCTAAGGATATCTTCTAATAGAAGAACATTTCCTTTACGTGTAGATAAAGAACCTGACTCCATACTTACCATACCAAAAGGTACGTGTACAAGATCTTTCGCCCAGTCATATTCCATCTTATCCATAACTTTAAACCACTGTGCGAAATGGAGATTTTGTTGAAGTGCAGTTACATAAATACATTTTTTAAAGTCATAAGTTTTTTTACGGTATTCTGCAGCTGTGATATCACGTGTTGCATATAGTGAGCTACCATCTTTTTTAGTAATAAGGCATGGCGCCATATTTTCATCATCTAAACGTACAATTTTAGCCCCATCGCTTACTTCGATAAGCCCTTTTTTCTCTAATTCTTCAATAACCGCAGCCATTTTATCGTTATAGAATGCTTCTCCATTATAACTATCAAATGTTACACCAAGCATTTTATACACACGCTCAAATTCTTTTAAGCTAATTTCTTTAAACCATGTCCAAAGTGCTAAAGATTTCTCATCGCCTTGTTCCATTTTTGTAAAATAATCACGTGCCTCTTGCTCAAGTTCTGGATTTTTTTCTGCTTCCTCATGGAATAATACATAAATTCTTAGAAGCTCTGCAATTCCTTTTTCTTCGATAGCTTCTTTACTAGAATAGTTTTTATAAGCTACAATAAGCTTTCCAAATTGTGTACCCCAGTCACCTAAGTGATTCACACCTACACAATTATAGCCTAACGCTTCATAAATACGATATAAACTATGTCCAATAACTGTTGAACGAAGATGTCCAACGTGGAAAGGTTTTGCGATGTTTGGTGATGAGTAATCGATTACTACATTACCTTTATCTTTTGTTACCTCTAAACCGTATTGATTTTTCTCTACTAATACACGTTCTAGTACACTCTTTACTAAATCTTCTTTATTTAAGAAGAAGTTAATATAGGCATTTACATTTTCTACTCTTGATAAGTAACTTACTTCTCTAAGTGATGCTACAATATCTTGTGCAATCATTGGTGGTGCTTTTCTTAACTCTTTTGCAAGTTTGAAGCAAGGAAATGCATAGTCACCCATATCAGTATTAGTAGGAACTTCAAGCATACTGTATATTTCATCTTGTGCTAAACAAGTAATATGTGTACTTAATAATTTAGCTATTTCTAATTTAAAATCGCTCATATCCGTTCTCCTTTTATTAGACTCTTTTGAATAGGCCTTCTTACATAATTATCTATTGTACATAATTATACATTAGATAGCAAGGTACTCTTATAAGCATTATCTTGTTTTGGGGTATTTAATCAGTTTAGTTGCACATAATAATTATATAACTAAATGTGTTTATTTAAAATTTATTTCAGGAGCTATCTTATGACTACTAAAAAATATACTTCACCTTCAAAAAATGGTATGACAGCTGAACCCATTACTCATGTTCCTATATTAAAAAACTGTAATTCTACACCTAATGGTCCTTCCCCAATCCGTAATGATGGTACTTTTATTGAATATACCGATTTACATGATGGATTTGCTTCTATTAATACTGTTCGCTATGGTGAAGAAGTAGATGTTGATGATTTTTAAAAAAGCTGTAAACTATAAAACGAGCTGTATATAACAGCTCGTTTTTCTATCCATCTTAATCGCTTATTTATTCATAGGTATTTTAATACGAATTTCATAGCCATCTTCTTCTTGCTTCATTGTATATTTAGCATCTATACCCGATTGTTGAATCATATCAACTGCCTGGGTAATTGTATTTGTAAAAAGTCTAATATCACGCACAAAGGCTCTAAACTTTTGGTTATTTTTCTTCTGCTCTACTTCTTGCTGTGTTAAGTGTACAAGAATTTGTTCAATCATTTGCTCTGTTTTCTTAACATTCAATTCATGTTTGCCTACTTTTTCAACAACTTCTAATTGAAGTTCTTCTGTTGGTAACTTAAGGAGAGCTCTTGCATGTCTTTCTGTCAAATTGTACTCAATTAATTTCTTTTTAACAGTTGATGGAAGTTTTAGGACTCTTAGCTTATTAGCTACCGTAGATTGATTTTTTCCAAGTGTTTTTGCAAGTTCTTGTTGTGTATATCCATAGTCTTGCATAATCGTTAAAAATGCTTCACTCTCTTCTAAAAAGTTAAGATTTTCTCTTTGAAGATTTTCAATAAGTGCAAGTACTGCACTATTTTTATTAGTGACTTCTACGATTACTGCTGGTATTTCAGTAAGTCCAGCTAGCTTAGATGCCTTCAGTCTTCTTTCCCCTGCTATAAGCTCATAGGAGTTACCTATCATACGAACTGTAATAGGTTGCATTAAACCGTGTTCTATTATTGAGTGTGCAAGTTCTTCTAACGCAACCTGTGAGAATACTTTTCTAGGTTGATATGGGTTAGGCCTTACACGATCCACGGCTATGTATTGTATAGTTAATTCTTTTTGCATCTGGTAATACTCCCCTCTTGAACTATTCATTGTACAATCATACATATTAGTATATCATATTATATTACCAAAAACTACAATTAACGATGTTAATTCTTCGTTTCAATTTTATATAATTTTATTTGATTAGCCCTACATAGACATTATTTTTATTCCATAATATTATTATATCTCTAAGTTTGTATTAGGAAAAACATTATTAAAATCGTATAAAGAAAACAGACTAGGATATATTCCTATCCTAGTCTGTTTTCTTTATTTTCCAAGCGGCGCTTTAGTTGGTTCTCCAGCTTTTCTTGGATATTTTTTAGGTGTTACTTTTACTTTTTTGACTTTGGCTATACGATGATTGAGATTTGTATAAGGAACAGCTACATCAAATATCTGGTCTATTTCGCCACCAAGAATTTGAAGTGCCTTTTCTCCTTCAGCTAACTCTTCATCCAACTTCTGTCCTTTTAAGGCAATAAGGTACCCATCTTTTTGAACAAATGGTAGTGTATATTCTCCAAGTACTGCTAAATTAGCTACCGCTCTTGATGCACATACTTCAAATTGTTCACGATATAACTTATTTTTTCCTAAGTCTTCGGCTCTACCATGCACACAGTCAATTTTTTCTAATCCTAACCTATCAATAACATGCTGTAAAAACTTAAGACGTTTATTAAGAGAATCAATTAATGTAATCTTTACATTGGGAAAAGCAATTTTAAGTACAAGCCCAGGGAATCCTGCTCCTGTTCCTACATCCACAAGTGTCTTAACTTGTGCAAGATCTATACTACTCTGTACAGTTAAACAGTCTAAAAAGTGTTTAGTTATCACTTCAAAATCTTCTGTAATAGCTGTAAGATTCATTTTTTCATTCCACTCTATAAGTAGCTCCTTGTACTGCATAAGTTGATCTGCTTGTTTGTCTGTCAACTGAACATTTAAGGCTTTTGCCCCTTCAATAAGTTGTTGTTTGATCTCCATAGATTATCCTCGTTAACTTTAATTTCTATTCTTACGTTGTTCTAAATAAACTAAAAGTACAGAAATATCCGCTGGGGATACACCTGAAATACGTGAAGCTTGGCCTATAGATACAGGACGTACTTCTTTTAACTTTTGTTTTGCCTCAAGCCTCAAACTATATACATCATCATAGTCTATACCTTCTGGAAGGATCTTTTTTTCTAACTTCTTAAACTGTTCTACTTGTTTAAGCTGTCTAGAAATATACCCTTCATATTTGAGTTCTATCATAGCCTGTTCTATAACTTCTTTTGTTAGGTCTGGTCTTGTCTCATCTACCTCTTTAAAGTCCTCATAGCTTAATTCTGGACGTTTAAGAAGCTCACAGAGTGCAATACCTGAACGAAGTGGTGTACTTTCTTTAGCTGTAATAATAGCTTGAACCTTTTCACTTGTTCCTACATAAGTATTTTTAAGTCTTTCAAGCTCTTCATCAATAGCTTTTCTTTTCTCAATAAATGATTCATAACGTTCTTTAGATACAAGTCCTACTTCATACCCTTTTTCACTTAAACGAAGATCAGCATTATCTTGTCTTAAAAGAAGACGATATTCAGCTCTTGAAGTCATCATACGGTATGGTTCTTTAGTCCCTTTTGTTACAAGATCATCAATAAGAACACCTATATAACCTTCCGAACGGTCAATAATGAGTGCTTCCCTATTATCTATTTTAAGTGCCGCATTAATTCCTGCGATTAGACCTTGGCAAGCTGCTTCTTCATACCCAGAACTTCCATTCATTTGACCACCACTAAAGAATCCCTCAATATGTTTAAATTCAAGTGAATGTTTAAGTTGTACTGGATTAATACAATCATATTCAATCGCATAACCCGTACGCATTACTTCAACCTGCTCCATCCCCGGCAAGCTACGTAACATCTCTAATTGCACTTCTTCTGGTAGAGATGAACTCATGCCTTGTACATACATTTCTGTTGTATCTTCGCCCTCTGGTTCAAGGAATACTTGATGGCGATCCTTATCTGCAAAACGTACTACCTTATCTTCAATAGAAGGGCAGTAACGTGGACCTGTCCCTTCTATAACTCCTGCATATAGCGGGGAACGATGAAGGTTATCACGAATGATTTGATGTGTTCTTTCATTGGTATACGTTAAATAACATGGATATTGCTCACGTTTAATTTGATTTTCTGTATTTTCAAAGGAGAATGGCACAATACTCTCATCGCCATGCTGTGGCTCCATCTGAGTAAAGTCAATTGTACGTGCATCCACACGAGCAGGTGTACCTGTTTTGAAACGTCTAATTTCAATACCTAGTTCCTGAAGTTGCTCGCTTAATACGATAGAACTTTTAAGCCCATTGGGACCTGTGTATTCAATATTTTCACCGGTTAAACAACGTGATTTAAGATAGGTTCCTCCAGCTAGTACAACTGCCTTACAGTTGTATTGCGCCCCTCTATTGGTTACAACACCTGTTACTTTTCCATCTTCTACTAACACTTCAACAATCTCTTGTTGCTTAATAGAAAGATTCGGTGTATTTTCCAATACCTTTTTCATTTCATCTGTATATTTTTTCTTATCTGCTTGCGCTCTAAGTGAATGTACAGCTGGTCCTTTAGCAGTATTGAGCATACGAGATTGAATGTAGGTCTTATCAATGTTTTTACCCATTTCTCCACCCAGTGCATCAATCTCTCTTACAAGATGTCCTTTAGATGTTCCCCCTATATTAGGGTTGCAAGGCATCATCGCTACACTATCTAAACTCATGGTAAACATAGTTGTTCTTTTACCCATGCGTGCTGCTGCAAGTGCAGCCTCACATCCAGCATGTCCACCGCCAATTACCGCAATATCAATTGTATCTGCAATATATGCCATGTGAACCTCCTTGATTATTCGATATTTATTTTTATATATTTAAATTTAAAAGCAGTATTTTAAAAAGCATTTTCTATTATACACTAATTTAATGTCTATGTGTTATAACACATCTTCCCTAAATCATTAGTAATCTATTTACCAAGACAGAATCTAGAGAACAATTCTCCTATAATCTCATCTTTTAGAGCTTCACCAACAATATTTCCTAAATGCCCATATGCATCATGTAAATCAATAGCAATACAATCCTCTGGCATCCCTATCTCAATAGTATCCTCTACTTTATTAAGACTCTCTATAGCCTTCACTAAGCTTTGTTTTTGTCTCTGATTAGAGATTGTTGCCTCTTGTCCAATACTTATACCTTGTTTAACAATAAAATGTTTCATAGATTGACGCAGTGCATCTAATCCATTTTGCTTCATAGCCGAGATCTGGATAATAGGATGATTTTTAGTATAGGTACTTAGTATTTCCTGGGTAATGACTGGCTCTAGGTCTACTTTGTTAAGAATAAATATCACATTCTTATTATTAATTTCTTCAATAATTGTTAATTCCTCTGTATCTAAAGCTCTAGAACTATCTATGAGCATAAGTATTAGATCTGCTTTTTCAATAGATTCTTTAGAACGTTCTACTCCTATTTTTTCAACTACATCATCTGTCTCACGAATTCCTGCAGTGTCTAGTAATAAGAATGGCATGCCATCAATATTTAAATAGGCTTCTACTACATCACGTGTTGTACCTGGTATATCGGTTACAATAGCCTTATTCTCTTCAAGTAGTGCATTTAGTAAAGAAGATTTACCTACATTAGGTTGACCTACAATAGCAGTTTTAACCCCTTCTCGAATCATCTTTCCCGTATCAGCTGTTGCAAGCAATTTTTTAAGCTGCTCATTAAGTACTTTAATATCATCTACAAAGTCATTAGCTAACGGTTCATCTTCATCATATTCTGGGTAGTCAATAGAAACCTCAATACGTGCAATAATTTGAATTAAAGTATCTTGATAATCTTTAATTTGTTTAGATAGCTTACCTTCAAGTTGATTAATCGCTTGAGATAAAGATACCTCAGTCTTTGCCTCTATAATATCCATAATGGCTTCTACTTGAGCAAGATCAATACGTCCATTTAAGAATGCACGCTTTGTAAACTCACCTGAATCAGCAAGTCTTGCTCCTTTTCTTATAACTTCCATTAATACTGCTTCAAGTGGTACTGGACCTCCATGACAGTTAATTTCAACTACATCTTCACGTGTAAAAGTCTTCGGAGCTTTCATTAACATAACAAGTACTTCATCGATTACTTTATCATCTTTATTCACAATATGGCCATAATGAATAGTATGACTAGGAGATTCTTGAAGTGACTTTTTATTTGCACTTCTAAAAACTTCATCTACTATTTGAACTGCATCCATTCCACTTACTCTAATAATGCCAATACCACCGACTCCTGGAGCAGTAGATATAGCCGCTATTGTATCGTTATAAATCATAAAACAAGCTCCTTTCAGCTTAACTCTAAAAATTACTATACTCTAATTTGTATACATAGACAAGCAGCAGAGCCTTCTTTCAAAGAGTGCTCTGCTGCTTTATTCAAAACTATTTATAGGACTTATTAATATTTAAAGGTGTAATAACAACACGTCTGAAAGGTTCTTTACCTTCACTATGTGTTTTGACTTGATGGCTCTCTTGTAATGCAGCATGAATAATTCTTCTGTCATACGGATTCATTGGTTCTAATATTACAGGGCGTTTTGTTTGAGTTGCTTTTTTTGCAAATTTATAAGCTACTTTACGAAGAGTTTCTTCTCTTCTACTACGATAATTTTCAGTATCAAGCATTACTTTTACATAATCATTATGACCTTTATTAACCACAATATTAGTTAAGTATTGTAAAGCATCTAATGTATCGCCTCTTTTACCAATGACCATTCCCATCTTGTCACCTGATATATTAATATACACTCTATCCTTTTCAATTTTAGTTTCAAAATTTGGTTCAATATCCATTTCTTTGAGTACTGATTTTAAGAATTCTAAAGATATTTGAATTGCAGTATCAATATTAACATTTACATTAATATTAACCTCATCATTTTCTTTTAAATCCTCTTTAATAGTTTCTTCTATTTCAACTAAGACATCTTTCTCTAAAGCAGATTGTAGCTTATCTTGGGTATCGGATAGTTCTTTAAGTGTCACTCTTACTCTAGCGTATTTAGCACCAAGTCCCAAAAATCCTTTTGAGCCTTTATCTAAAACTTCAATGTCAACTTGTTCTGTTGTTGCACCAATCTCTATTAGAGCATCGGTTATAGCATCATCAATTGTTTTGCCAGTTTTCTCTACACTCATCATTATTATCTACCCCCAGATTTATTAATCCTCTTTTTTGCTTGCTGATGTCTGATCTTCAACTACTTCTTTTGGCTTTTTAGGTCTCTTTGGACGTTCTTTTGTTTCAACTTCTGTTGCTATAACAACTTGTCCTTCTTCAATTTGTGGTTTTGGTCTCTTTTTCTTCTTCTTCTTAACCCCAGCCTTAGCCATTTCCGCTTCGCGGTCTTTTCTAAGTTGCTCTTCTAATACCGCTTGTTGTTTATCAACAATTTTGTTAACCCAAATTTGTTGCACCATCATAATAAGGTTACCGCATATCCAGTATAGTGCTAAACCATTGGCTACTTGATAAGAAAATACCCCCATCATAATTGGCATAATGATATTCATTGTCTTAATCATAGAATTTGCAGGATTAGAATCATTAGTTTGTGGTTGACTTGCTGCCATTGTAATCTTACTAAAGATAAATGTTGATGCACCTGCTGCAATTGGAATTAAAAAGGCTAAGTATTGTCCATTTGCTACAAGTTGAGCAGGTGAGTCTACTAAGTTTACTAAGAAATACTCAAACCCGTGTTTTACTTCAAGTAAATTCTCTAATAAGTTATAAACTTGAGGTGAAATCATATCTTGTAAAACTGCCCATTGGTCAGTTGTAAAGTGACTTAATTTATCTGAGAGCTGAGCTGCTTCTCCTAATCTTTGAATCTCAATCATTGCATTTTGACTATATGGAATCTTATCTATGACTTGTGTCATAACTTGATCCACATTTGGAATATTGCTTGTAAGAACCTCTGCAAGTTGTGTATATACATCATGTAACTTTGAAATATACTGACTTGGCATTCTAAGTACATTATACAATGCAATAATCAGTGGAAACTGAATAAGCATTGGCAAACATCCTGCAAATGGACTAATTTTATACTTTTTATAAAGTCCTTGCATCTCTTGGCTATATGCCATTTGTGATTGTTGATCTTTTTTGTTTTCATATTTCTTTTGAATCTTTTGTAGCTCAGGTTGAATCTTGCTCATAGCACGCGTCGTACGCATTTGTTTAATTTGTAGTGGCGTGAGTAAAAGCCTTGTTACAATAGTGAATACAATAATTGTAATACCTAATGTACACACTGGTGTAAGTATTGCTACACCCTCAAATATAATATTGAGGATCATGCCAAAAACGTTGTTTATAATTCCCATTAGGTTCCTCCTAGGTATTTTATTGACTTACTGACATTTTTTCTCTTTAGGCGGCACTGGATCATACATAGGTTTATGCAGTGGATTACACTTCAATATCCTTATAAGCCCTAAATAGCTTCCTTTGAAAAAACCATGCACCGAAATCGCTTCATACGTATAAGCTGAGCAGGTTGGTATAAACCTACATTTGGCGCCAAAGAGTGGTGAAATATACTTTTGATAACCCCGAATAACCCTTAATGCTATCCTTTGTAATATATTCTTCATTATTATACCTCTTTATCTCTCCAAAAACTACCTTTTATAAAGTATTACACATAAAATAAAAATATACACCTCAGTCACAGAAATGTATATTTAGCTGGCAGTTCTTATAATAGAAAGTATCAAACCTTACCTTCACTCTATATGTCATATAACTCATCATTATATTATCATATTTTCGTAGAAGTATTATGAATTTTCCTTAAAAACTTTTTGTTGTCTAATTAATTGGTCAAGTGCATCAGCAATATCCTTATAAGTAGCTTCCTTTGCTGCTGTACGTGCAATAATCACAAAATCCCAACCTGGTTGGTCTATAATTTCTTCTGATAATCTATAACTTTCTCTTATCAGCCGTGTTACTCTACTTCTTACAACACTATTTCCTACTTTTTTGCTTACTGATATACCTAATCGATTAATTTCTTTGCCATTCTTATACTTATATAGAACAAGAAATCTATTTGCAATAGATTTTCCTCTTCTATAAACACTTCTAAACTCAGGTGTTTTCTTAAGAGATATCGTATATTTCATCATTTATACTCCTAAATTTCTTGAGATAAGCAAAAGAAGGCCACCATTGGCGGCCTTAATTCTTATGCTGTTAAATTTTTTCTACCTTTTGCTCTTCTTCTAGCAACTACCGCTCTACCGTTTTTAGTTCTCATTCTTTTACGAAAACCGTGTTCTTTAGATCTTTGACGTTTCTTTGGTTGGTATGTCATTTTCATTATGAAGCACCTCCTTATATTAATAATAAAGTAGCCACATAATATGCACATAACTAAACACTAAATAATATAAAATAAAAAATTCGCACACACAACTCTATATAGAGTTAGTAGACAAATAAGCACTATTCATAGTATAGAAGATTTATAAAATCTCGTCAACCCTCTATTATTGGGAATTTTTACGCCTTACTCTTTGACTTTACGTCGGCTTTTGTACCTTTTTGTCATACTCTCTCTCTTAATATCCACTAAAAGTTTATTCACTGCCCTGTGGATATTTTTCTAAACCTGTTGCTTTTCAACAGTTATTTTGCTATTATTATTTTAGTTGTGTATAAGTTGTTGAAACCACAAAGTTATTCACATTCTGTTGATAAGCTTGTGCATAACTCATATCTTATCTGTTTTTCTCTTATTTTTTAACAAATTTATACTTATTTTTAAGTGGATAACTTGATTAAAACAAGAAGTTTTTATATTTTTTTCTTTACTTACTTAAATTAGTCCCAGATTGTTTATAAGAAATGATTAAATTAATCACATGTTGACAATACTAGAATAACTTGTGAATAAATTGTGTATTTGTAGGAGGAGTTTTATATGATGCACCATTATGATGACCAATGGAATGCTATCCTCTGTATTATTGAGCCCGAAACTTCATCTGTTAGCTTTAATACTTGGTTTAAAGAGACAAAGCTTATAGATATATTTGATAATACAATGGTAATTAGCGTTAAAAATGACTTTAATAAAGAAATTCTCAGTACTCGTTATCTCGAGCTTATTAAGAATAGTGTGCTTCAGGTTCTCAGTAAAGAATACAACTTTGACTTTGTTGTTGTATCTGAAGATGGCCAATACGTATCTAAAAAACCTTCTGCAAAAAAAGCATCTGCTATTGAAGATCCTTTAAATATAAGAAGTAACTTAAACCCTAGATACGTATTTAACTCTTTTGTAGTAGGTAATAGTAATCGAATGGCCCATGCAGCTGCACTAGCTGTTGCTGAAGCGCCAGCCAGAGCGTACAACCCCTTGTTCCTGTATGGTGGTGTTGGCCTAGGCAAAACTCATCTTATGCATTCTATTGCCCACTATATCTTGGATCAAAATCCAAGTGCTAAAGTCCTTTATGCCTCTTCAGAAAAATTCACTAACGAGCTTATTAACTCTATTCGAGATGACAAAAATGAGGCTTTTCGTAATAAATACCGAAATATAGATGTTTTACTTATCGATGATATTCAATTCATTGCAGGTAAAGAACGTACTCAAGAAGAGTTCTTCCATACATTCAATACTCTACATGAAGCTAACAAGCAAATTATCATCTCTAGTGATCGCCCTCCTAAAGAGATTGAAACTTTAGAAGAACGTCTTCGCTCTCGTTTTGAGTGGGGACTTATTGCAGATATTCAAAGCCCAGACTTAGAGACACGTATTGCTATTCTTAGAAAAAAAGCCGAACTTGAAAGTCTTTCTGTGCCTGAAGATGTCTTACTTTTCATTGCCAAAACAGTTATTTCAAATATTCGTGAGCTAGAAGGCGCATTAAACCGTATTTTGGCTTTTTCTTCTCTTGCTAATAGACCTATTACTGTAGAACTCGCCAATGAAGCTCTTAAAGATCTTATCTCTAAGGACAAACCTAAGATTATTACTGCAGACTACATCCAAGAAGTTGTAGGTGACTACTTCCATCTCAAGGTAGAAGAGCTTAAATCTGCTAAAAGAACACGAAATATTGCTTATCCTCGTCAAATTGCAATGTATTTATGTCGAAAGCTTACAGATCTTTCTCTACCTAAGATTGGTGAAAAGTTTGGTGGACGTGACCATACTACAATTATCCATGGATATGAAAAAATATCTAAAGATCTTACAAAGGATATTGAACTTTCACAAATTGTGACTGAACTTGAAAATAAAATAACTGGAAAATAATTATTCACATCTCTATGTTAATTTTATCTGGATGAGTTGTGGATAGTTATTAATTTTTTTTTTGTTTGTTGATACTGTTGATAACTCGCATTAATACACACCTATAATCCACAGACCTATATACATGGACAATTATCCACAAAATATAGGTTTTTGATGGTTATACACATTATCAACAGCCCCTATTACTATCATTGCTAAATTACTTTAATAATTATAAAAGATTTTCGAAAGGAGATTATCCACATGCGCATTCGCTGCAAACAAGATTTACTATTAAATAGCATTAACACTGTACTTAAAGCATGTTCAACTAAAACAACAATGCCCATACTTGAATGTATCTTACTTAAAGCTCATAACAATCAAGTTACTTTAGTTGGATATAACTTAGAACTTGGTATTGAAAGTACTATTGAATCTGAAGTTTTAGAAGAAGGTTCAATTGCTCTAGAATCAAAAATCTTCTCTGAAATTATCAGAAAAATGCCTAATCAAACGGTAGATATTTCAACTACGGCAAATCACATGACTAATATTACATGTGAGAAATCAAAATTTTCAATTGCTGGACAATTGGGTAATGAATTTCCTGATTTGCCTCAAGTGGAGCAAATGAATAAATATACAATCTCTCAAGTATCATTTAAAGATATGATCAGACAAACGATTTTTTCTGTAGCCCAAGAAGAATCAAGACCTATTCTTACTGGTGAGATGCTTCAGATCAAGGATAGCAGTTTTCATATGGTTACAGTAGATGGTTATCGTATCTCGTATAGAAAAATACCTTTATCAAATGAGAATCAAGAGTATGAAGTTGTCGTTCCTGGGCGTACACTAAATGAGATTAGTAAGATCCTTTCTGGTGATGAGCATGATCAGATGGATATTTACTTCGAAGATAAACATATTTTATTTGACTTAGGTGAAAGTAAAGTTGTTTCTAATTTACTTGAAGGTGAATTCTTAAAGTACGAACAAGTATTTTCTTCAGATTATGAAACAAAGGTTAAAGTAGATCGCAAAGAATTTTTAATGAGTATTGAACGGGCTGCTTTGATTTCACGTGAAGGGAAGAAAAATCCAATAAAAATAGAAATTGATGGAGATAATATGATTATTACCTCAAGAGCAGAACTTGGAACTGCACTTGAGGAAGTTGCAATTGAACTTGAAGGTAATAACTTAAGTATTGCATTTAATCCTAAATATCTTATCGATGCTTTAAAATCTATTGATGATGATGAAGTAAATATTACATTTATTTCTTCACTTACCCCTTGTATTATTCATCCAATAGAGGGTGATCATTATAAATATCTTATTTTACCAATTCGTTTACCTTCAAACGCGTAAATAAGACATAACGATAATCGCTCTTTGTTTCTTGGTTGGAAGCATAGAGCGATTTTATTCCTATATACAAAATAATTAAAATCAAAGGAGAAAAATTAATGAAACAAATTAAAATTTCAACAGAATTTATTAAACTAGACCAACTTATGAAGTATGGTGAAATGGTACAAAGTGGAGGAGAAGCTAAAATGTTAGTTGCTCAGGGATTAGTACTTGTAAATGACGAGATTTGTACACAAAGAGGTAAAAAAATTAGAGTAGGCGATAAAGTTGAATTTGATGGGAATGAATATGAAATTATCTAGAAGATAGACGTCACATAAAGGAGGTCTCATGTATATTCAAGAAATCACTTTAAGTAATTTTAGAAATTATAACGAAGTGCAATTGAAACTTGATAAAGGTATTAACATTTTCAAAGGGGATAACGCACAAGGTAAAACTAATATATTAGAGGCTATTTACTTATGTGCTACAGCTAGATCACATAGGACATCTCAAGAAAAAGAAGTGATTATGTGGAATGAACAAGCTGCACATATTACTTTGGATGTACAAAAAAGAACTTTTGAGGATAAGATTGATTTTCATATTACTCAAAAAGGAAAGGCTGTTGCAATCAACAAAATGCCAGTAGCAAAGTTAGGAGAACTCTTTGGAACACTTACCGTGGTAATGTTTTCACCAGAAGACTTACAGTTGATTAAAAAAAGTCCGAAAGAACGTAGAAGGTTTATTGATATTGAGTTATGTCAATTCAATAAAATGTATTACTATGCTCTGAAACAGTATTATAAAGTGCTTAAGCAAAGAAATAATGCGTTGAAACAATACAATCATAATCCTAATGCTGAAATGTTAGATGTTTGGGATATGCAGTATGTTGAGTATGCAAAGGAAGTTGTTAAGCGTAGAAGTGAGTTTATCGAAGAAATTAATACAGTAGCGAATAGAATACATGCAGATATATCAGGTGGGAAAGAAGAACTTCAAGTTGTTTATGAGCCGAATGTAACAAGTGAACAGCTAGAAGACAAAGTAAGAAGATATAGGTCGAAAGATATTATGACACAAAGTAGTACAGTTGGCCCTCATCGGGATGATTTAAAGTTCTTGATTAATGGAATGGATGTAAAAGTATATGGTTCACAAGGACAACAGCGAACGGTTGTTCTATCTATGAAATTAGCAGAGCTTTATTTGATGCAAGAACATCTAGGCGAAGCGCCTATATTGTTGCTAGATGATGTCTTATCTGAGTTGGATGATAATAGACAAAGATATCTATTTTCCTATACTGAAAACATTCAAACCTTAATTACATGCACAGGCGTAGAACAAAGTGTATGGAATAACCAAAAAATTGGTAAACTATATAATGTCATAAAAGGCATCATATCTTGACAAGGTTTGCCTTTGGAAAGGATTTGAGGTATAATAAAGTTTGGTATATTATGCATATTCGAGAATTTAAAGGAGTGAGATCTTATTATGGCAGCAACGTATAATGAAAATCAAATACAAATATTAGAGGGGCTGCAAGCGGTACGAAAAAGACCAGGTATGTATATTGGTAGTACTTCTTCAAAAGGTCTTCACCACCTAGTTTATGAAATAGTAGATAATGCCGTTGACGAAGCATTAGCTGGAGAGTGTGATACTATTGTAGTTTCAATTCATCCAGATAACTCAATTTCTGTTCTAGATAATGGACGAGGCATTCCAGTTGGTATTCACGCTCAAAAGGGAATTCCAGCGGTTGAGGTTGTATTTACTATACTTCATGCAGGAGGCAAGTTTGGTGGAGGAGGATATAAAGTTTCCGGAGGTCTACATGGTGTAGGTGCTTCGGTTGTTAATGCATTATCGGAATGGCTTGTAGTAAAAGTATATACAGATGGTCAGATTCATGAGGAAAAATTTGAACGTGGTCATGTTGTAACTCCTCTTACAGTTGTTGGAGATACAGATAATACAGGGACATTTGTCCACTTTAAACCAGATTATCAAATTTTTGAAGAAATTATTTATGAGTTTAATATACTCAAACAACGTTTACAAGAGACAGCCTTTTTAACTAAGGGATTAAAAATAGAATTAATAGATTTAAGAGAAGAGAACAAACATAAAGTATTCCATTATGAAGGTGGAATTAAAGAGTTTGTAAGTCATCTTAATAAACATAAAACACCAATCTATGAAGAGATTTTTTATGGTGAAGGTGAAAAAGATGGTATCAATGTAGAGGTTGCATTCCAACACAATGATAGCTACGTAGAAAATGTATTTAGTTTTGTAAATAACATTAATACATCAGAAGGTGGTACACACTTATCTGGATTTAGAGCTGCTATTACAAAAACATTAAACGACTATGGCAGAAAAATGGGTTTTTTAAAACAAGCAGATACTAATTTAAGTGGTGAAGATATTCGAGAAGGTCTAACTGCTATTATTAGTGTTAAAATAGGTGAACCTCAATTTGAAGGACAAACTAAAACAAAATTAGGGAATAGTGAAGCACGTGGCGCAGTAGAAAGTGTATTTACAGAACGACTTACTTACTTCCTAGAACAAAATCCAAATGTTGCAAAAATGATTATTCAAAAGGCAACAATGGCAGCACGTGCACGTGATGCAGCTAGAAAGGCAAGGGAACTTACTCGTCGTAAAAGTGTATTAGAAAGTACAGCATTACCTGGTAAGCTAGCAGATTGCTCTGAAAAAGATGCAAGCAAATGTGAAATTTATTTAGTCGAAGGGGATTCTGCGGGTGGATCAGCTAAAAGTGCAAGATCCCGTCAAACTCAAGCAATTTTACCACTTAGAGGTAAAATTTTAAATGTTGAGAAGGCTAGAATTGATAGGATGCTTGAAAGCGAAGAAATTCGTAACATGATTACTGCATTTGGTGCAGGGATTAGTGAAGACTTTGATGTAAGTAAATTAAGATATCATAAAATTATTATTATGACTGATGCCGACGTAGATGGTGCACATATTCGTACACTTCTATTAACATTCTTCTATAGATACTATAGACCACTTATTGATAATGGATTTATATATATTGCACAACCACCGCTTTACTTGGTGGAGAAGAATAAGAAAAAGCATTATGCTTATGATGATAGAGAGTTAGAAAAAATATTAGAAGAAATAGGTAGAACAGGTATTTCAAGAATGCAACGTTATAAAGGTCTTGGTGAAATGAATCCAAACCAACTTTGGGAAACAACTATGAATCCTGAAACAAGAACTTTAGTGAGGGTAGATGTTGATGATGCAGCAGCAGCAGATGAAATCTTTACAGCACTAATGGGAGACAAGGTTGAACCGAGACGTGAGTTTATTCATGAATATGCACCTAAAGTTACAAACTTAGATATATAGTAGGAGAGGAGGAATAAAATGGACGAATTTAATGAAGGGTACGACAAGATTATATCAATAGATATTGAACAAGAGATGAAAAAGTCTTATATAGACTATGCAATGAGTGTTATTGTATCTCGTGCACTACCAGATGTTAGAGATGGATTAAAACCTGTGCATAGAAGAATTCTATATGCCATGGACGAATTAAACTTAGGACCAGATAAACAATACAGAAAGTCAGCACGTATTGTTGGGGATACCATGGGTAAATATCACCCACATGGTGACTCCTCTATATATGATGCTATGGTTAGAATGGCTCAAGATTTCTCTATTCGTTATCCGCTAGTAGATGGACATGGTAACTTTGGTAATATCGATGGCGATAGTGCAGCAGCTATGCGTTATACAGAAGCTAGAATGAGTAAGATTACTATGTCTATGCTTGCAGATATTGAAAAAGAGACAGTTGACTTTAGACCTAACTTTGATGAATCTTTAAAAGAACCAGTAGTACTTCCATCACGTTTTCCTAACCTACTAGTAAATGGATCTTCAGGTATTGCTGTAGGTATGGCAACGAATATACCACCACATAACTTAGGTGAAGTTATTGATGGAGTATTAAAGATGATTAATAACTATATGGGCATTAATGATGAAGAGGAAGTACGTGAGACAGAAGTTGAAGAGCTTATGGAGATAATTAAAGGTCCAGACTTTCCGACAGGTGCTACAATTCAAGGTCGCTATGGTATTGACCAAGCTTATCGTACAGGTAAAGGAAAAGTTAAGGTAAAAGCTACAGCGGAAATTGAAGAAATGCAAGCTGGTAAATCACGCATTGTCGTAACAGAAATCCCATACATGGTTAATAAATCAAGGCTAATTGAAAAGATTGCAGAATTAGTTAAGATTAAAAAGATAGATGGCATTACAGACCTTCGAGATGAGTCAGATAGAGATGGTATGAGAATAGTCGTTGAACTTAGAAGAGATGTTAATTCAAGTGTAATATTAAATCAACTATATAAATATACTCAATTACAAGAAACGTTTAGCATTAATATGTTAGCCCTTGTAAATGAACAGCCCAGAGTACTTAACTTAAAACAAATATTAGAAGAGTACTTAAAACACCAAAAAGAGGTTGTAACTAGAAGAACTCAATACGATCTTAGAAAAGCAGAAGACCGTGCGCATATCGTCGAGGGACTTAGAAAAGCTTTAGATAAGATTGACCTTATCACTCAGCTTATTCGTTCTTCAAAAACAGTACAAGAAGCAAAAGAGCGTATCATGGAAGAGATTCAACTTACAGAAATACAAGCTCAAGCTATTGTAGATATGCGTTTACGTGCATTAACTGGACTTGAAAGAGAAAAGTTAGAGCAAGAGTACCAAGATTTATTAGGGAAAATAGCCTACTATAAAGAAATTCTAAGTAATGAAAATAGACTTTATGAAGTTATTCAAGAAGAAATCCAAGAAATTCGTAACAAGTATGCAGATGGAAGAAAAACTGACATTACAATTTCAGACGATGACTTTGATATAGAAGATCTTATTGATGAAGAGCAAGTTATTGTAACAATGACCCACTTAGGATATATTAAACGTATCCCATTAACTACGTATAAGCAGCAAAATCGTGGTGGCAAAGGAATTATTGGTGTTAATACAATTGATACAGATTTCATTGAACAGTTATTTGTAACAAGTAATTTAGATGAAATTATGTTTTTCACTAATAAAGGAAAAGCTTATAAGATTAAAGCTTATAGAATACCAGAAGCAAGTAGAACAGCAAGAGGCATGGCAATTATTAATCTTTTACAACTTGATAAAGATGAAAAGATTAGTGCGGTATTCCCTGTACAGAAAAAAGAAGAAGAAGTATTCTTAACCATGATTACTAAAAAGGGTCAAATTAAGAAAACCTCTTTAGATGCATTTAAAAATATCCGTAAAGGTGGAATCATTGCGCTTACGTTAGCAGAAGATGATGAACTTATGGGAGTTTATGAAACTACACCAGAAGATATTATTCTTGTATGTACAAAACAAGGCAAAGGTATTATGTTCGAAGGAACAGATGTAAGGCCTATGGGTAGAACAGCAAGAGGTGTTAGAGCAATTAACCTAGGTGAAGATGATGAAGTTATAGGGGCAACAGTTCCAAAAGAAGGTGAGCAAATTCTTGTAGCATCAGAAAATGGACTAGGCAAACGTACACGTGTAGATGAGTTTAGAGCTCAAAAACGTGGAGGTAAAGGACTTAAAGTTTACAATATTACTGAAAAAACAGGATGTGTTGTAGCGATTAACTCTGTAAAAGAAGATGAAGAGCTTCTTCTAATTAATTCATTGGGAGTTATCATACGTATTAACGTAGCTCAAATCTCTTCTGTGGGTCGTTACGCACAAGGAGTAAAACTTATTAACTTAGATGAAGGTGTACAAGTAGTATGCCTAGCTAAGATTAAAGAAGAAGCTCTAAAGGAAATTGATAAAGAAGATGAAGAATAAGAGCGCAAATATATTGTAAATAATCAGTTAAAATGATATGATTGAGATGGAAATATGATTTTCTTATTTAGAAAATACTCGATTAACCCATTAGAAATGAAATCTATATAAATAGGTGCAAATAACAACTTTTTTATAAGGGTAAAAGGGTAAATATTTTCAAACTTTTTTATCAATGAACCGATATTCCAACTACAAAGATAGTACCTAGAAGGAAAAACCTATAGGTACTATCTTTTTTGTAATTTTCAATAGATAGAGTTTTAGCGTATAAAGGGATTAGGAAGTAGAGAGTAAGATTAAATAGCTTATTAATAGAATAAAGATGAAGATGATAATATAAGATTTTATAGATATACATCTAAAATAAAAAAGTAAAAAAGAAGAATAAATGGTCTAGAAACCTAGAAAACACAATGATTTAGATAAGTTAAAGAAATTTAGAAGATAAAAATAAGAAAAAGGGTTGACATATAGAAAAAATATTGGTATCATAAATCTTGCGTTGAGGGAGCACAAGCGAAATCAACATAAACTTAATAACTTATTATAATTCGGAGAAGTACTCAAGTTGGCCGAAGAGGTGCCCCTGCTAAGGGTATAGGTCGGGTAACCGGCGCGAGGGTTCGAATCCCTCCTTCTCCGCCATTTTAATTCTTTTAAAATGGACAAGCTAAAAAGTTATTGACATAAGTAAAAAAGTATGTTAGAATAATACTTGTCTTTGAGAAATCTTGAACATTGAAAATAAAATAGTAACCATTAAACCAGTCGATTCAAAAGTCACTT
>NZ_JAVVQU010000022.1:0-14751 GCF_036655075.1 Niameybacter sp.
TATTTGGAGATATGGAGATTAACATAGACATTTTGAAGGAGATTGTTTCACTGTATTAATGAGCGGATACCAGGAGGAAGTGAAAGATGAAACAGAGCAAGATACTACTAGCTGTAGTAAGTATTTGTATTATAAGTATTTTTACCTTTTTAATAGCTTGGGGCAATGGAAGTATTGGTGTTTCAAGTAATAGAATAGAGGAAGATGCTAGGAAAAGCCAAAAGATCGATGAAAACTGGAAGGTAGCAAAAGATGTGACGGATGAAATGGGAATATTAATGTTTTATGATACAAACGTTGATAAGCAAGTTTTTTCGGTGTATACAACAGGAGACCCTCTTACCTATGGATATATCTTTAAATCAGGGGGAACTTTGGGCATTGAGAAATCGCAGATACAAGGATTTTCTTACGAAGGTAAAGGGATGGCTTTAGTATCTATGAATGGCAAGGGGATTGAAGCCATTAAGGTGAAGAAGGGGACAGAGGTAGAAACCATTCAAGTTGTTCCAAATGAACCTTTTGCAGTGATTATTCCCACTTATGTTGAGGAAGTGGTAGGTTTATACAATTCCAAGGGAGAAAGTATTGCCATAGACAATATTAGAGTGAACTAAGGAGGCAAAGATGTGTAATATGGGAGAGACTAAGGTGAATATATGAAAAATAATAGAAGCTTCTACATCTCTAGGTATGAATCCGATAGATGTAGAAGCTTTTATTAACTTATTTTGTGCCTAGACATTGGTCAAAAATAGCAGCACATTGGATGGTAGCATCATGTGGCATGATACTACTTTCTAGCTGGCCATTACGTAAGCAATCTACAACTTCTTGAACTTGGTATCTAAAGCCATTGGTGGTAGGCGCTACAAAATGTTCCACTTGTTCATACTGATTATAAAGCATACATTCACTTGCATAATGTGCATTCGGAATAACAATATAGCCTTTAGTGCCGTAGATTTTTAGCTCTGTCCCACAATAGATAGATATAGCAGCTTGTAAATTGGCGATACATGACTCAAAGCGTATAGAGATATTATCTACTTTATCTACATCTGTATGGGCACGAGTCACCATACTTTGAATCTCTTGAATTTCTTGGTCTACTAAATAGGTCATAAGTTCTATGGCATAAACGCCAATGTCGTACATAGCACCACCTGCAAGGTGGGGATTTAATATACGTCCCTTTGGATCTTCGTCTGCCTTAAACCCAATAATATTGTGAGCCAGTTCTAGGTCGCCTATTGCACCTTCTTGAATCCAGGATTTTGCTTTTTGAATAGCAGGTAGAAATCTTGACCACATAGCTTCCATAACGAATAAACCTTCTTGTTTTGCTGCTGCAAAGACAGTACGTGCCTCTTGCTCTGTAAGTACAAAACATTTTTCACACAGGATAGCTTTGTGATGGGCAATACAGAGCATGGCATTTTCAAAGTGGAAGTTATGGGTAGTTGCAATATACACAACATCAATATCCTCCAAGCTAAGCATAGCTTCATAGTTGTCATACCAGTGAGGAAGATTATTTGCCTCGGCAAATGTTTGAGATTTGCCAGGAGTCTTGCTGGCTACAGCAATAACTTCAGCGTCATCTACTAATTGCACTGCGTTACAAAAGGTATGGGCAATATGGCCAGCCCCTATAATGCCGAATCTAATAGGTTTCATGTTTTAAAACACCTCTCTTTTTTATTTTTTAATCAAAACTTTTCTATTAATAGTGTTGCAAAGTACTAAAAATAAACTGTTTTAGTATGTAAATAAATTAATATCATAGTACAAGTCTATAGAATTACTTTGAGGAATTCAATAAAAAGTATATTTTTTATAAAAATAATGAATCAAATATCTTTTGTTTAAAAGCCTAAGAGGACATATAAATAGGAAAATTGGTTATCTTAATACTGAAATGAATATTTTAGTGTGAGGTGACTCGTTATGGTATTAACTGAAAAAGAAAAAACTACGATTAAGGATTTACAAACACAAGAAGAGCTATGTATTGAAAAATACGGTAAGTATGCAAATGAAGCAACAGATTCAGTTCTTAAAGCATTGTTTAGCACAATTCAACAAGAAGAACAAAAACATTATCAATCTCTTGGAGAAGTGTTAAATGGACAAGTGCCAAGTTGTGACTGTAATGATAGTAAAGGCAAAATGTATACACCTACAGCAAGTTATGGACAAGGTGTAGAATCAGATGCTAAAAAACATGATTGTTTCCTAGCTTCTGACTGTATAGGAACTGAAAAAATGGTTTCTGGTGAATATAATTCAGATGTATTTGTTTTTGGAAATTCAGATGTGCGTAAATTATTAGCAGACATCCAAATCGAAGAACAAAATCATGCTGAAATGCTTTACAAATATAAAGTAGCAAATGGTATGGCATAAGCCTTTTATCATTTTAAAAAGAAGTAGAGTGCAAAGTTTTCAATCAATTTGCACTCTACTTCTTTTTTGTTTCTATTGCTATAATTAAGAGGACAAAATCACCTATACTAAAATAAAAGGAATTTACTGCAATCAAAATTTGAGTTTGGGTTATCTAATAGATAGAAGAGTAAGTTGACTAGAGGGAGTGTCGTATATGGACAAAAAGGAATTTGCCCAAAGAGTGGAAGGGCTGAAAAAACAGCTTTACAAAATAGCCTACTTGTATCTAGGTAGCGAAGCAAGTGCTTTAGAAGCTGTGGATGAAGCTGTATATAAAGGGCTTAAGGCAATGAAGCAGTTGAGAGAGCCAGAATATTTTAATACATGGATGACACGTATTTTGATTAATGAATGTAAAAGAGAGTTGAAGCACATGTCTAAATTAACATCTATAGAAACATCACACTTAGAAAAAGAGGCCTATGATTATGATGCTTTACCATTGAAAGAAGCCATTGCCAAGTTACCAGTTCAGCTAAGAGAGGTTGTTATCTTGAGATATTTTTCAGGTTATACATTATCTGAGGTGGCAGAAACTTTAGACATGCCACAAGGAACAGTTGTCACGAGGCAGAGGCGAGCGTTGCAGTTACTGAAGTTAGAATTAAGAGAGGAGGCATGAAAATGGAAAGGAAGGAAGAATATAATCAGTTGATGGAGGAACTAGAAAATACCCCGATACAGCTTGAATATACAATGCAGCGGGTAGAAGCAAGAAGAAGGGAACGCTATTTTAAAAGGTTTTTTGCAATTCCTATGAGTACTTGTTTGATGGTGCTAATAGCCTTTACAATGCTTGTCAATTGTGTACCTGTGTTTGCTTATACTTGTGGCAACATACCTATCGTGAAGGCATTAGCAAAATTAGTAGCTTTTTCACCTTCCCTTTCGGCAGCTGTCGAGAACAAGTACGTACAGCCTATTGAACAAGTGCAAACTTTGAATGGGATTACAGCCAAGATTGAATATGTGATTGTAGACCAAAAACAACTGAATATTATCTATTCGCTGGACTCTGCAGTGTATACAGCTATGGATGCAACCCCTTGTATTACGTCTACAGATGGGGAAGAGCTAGGTGGATATGGTATTTCAAGTGGAAATTCCGACAAGGCTAATGGAGCGCTGAACTATATAACCGTGGATTTTGTGGATGTAGATATGCCAAGTAGCCTCAATTTTACATTAAAAGTGCATGATAATGGGAGCGCTATAAAAGAATCATTTGTGAAAGAAGATATGTTTTCAAGAGAGAACGTATTTAAAGCCCCACAGGATATAAGTACCTTTACATTTAAGTTAGAATTTAATCCTTATTACACTGCCCAGGGGGAGACTATCCAAATTAATCAGCCCTTTAAGTTGGATGGGGAAGATCTTATTTTAGAGCAGGCAGAGATTTATCCTACTCATATGAGTCTCACCTTTGAGGATGTGGAAAGCAATACAGCCTGGATTAGGAGCTTAGAATTTTATATTGAAAATGAAAAAGGTAAAAAGTTTGATAAGATAGCCAATGGTATTTCGGCAACAGGTAAGATCGATTCACCAATGATGGCTTCACATCGCCTAGAAAGTAGTTTTTTCACAGAAAGTAAGGCATTGACTATGTATATTACAGGAGTGGAATGGCTAGATAAAGATAGGCAAAAAATTAAATTAGATTTAAAAAATGTTAAAGCAGAAGGCTTACCAGATAATGTAGTATTTGAACAAGCACAAAGGAAAGAAAAAGGGTGGCTTTTAACTTTTGGAGGGCAGGAGTATGAAGAAGACGTGTCTTATCAAATATGGCAAAGTAACTATTATGATGAGGATGGGAAAGAATATTATTTTAATAGTTGGTCAAGTGGAATGAGCGGATACTGGGACGAAGAGAAATATATAGAAACACCAGGGGTGTTCCATGTAGAAATTCCACTTGTAGATTATCCTTATGACACGGTGTACATGACACCTAACTTTACCCGTAATGTAAAACTTGATGAACCTGTGGTAATAACAATCAAATAGTATGAACCACAGTGCCACAAGAAAAGTGAAAGAGAAAAGATAACAAGGGAGGAGGTGTAGAATGAACAAAATAGAAAAAGGCTTAAAAAAATGTATGTACTGTCATCAGTCTATCGAAGGCAATCCATACAATCATAAAGTGGGCTACTTTTGCTCAGAAAAACATTTTGATAAGTATTGTGATACTTTGTCTAAAGAAGAACTAGCACTCTTGATGCATAGTATTTGTCCGTGTAGTGACGATGGAGAAGCCTAGCAACCTAAAAGATAGTAAGCCCAAATAAAATGTGCTTACTATCTTTTTTTTATACAGTATATAGGACTATATATAGGGAAAACTAAATAAAGTTATGTATGTACTAGATATAAAAAGGAAGTGATGTAATGAGTCAAGTGAAGCAAGCAACTTTTGCAGGAGGATGTTTTTGGTGTATGGTGAAACCTTTTGATGAATATCCTGGTGTTATTCAAATTGAATCGGGCTATACTGGTGGGCACGTGCCTCATCCAACTTATGAACAAGTATGTAGCCATCATACAGGACACTTAGAGGCTGTGCAAATTACTTATGATGAGGATATTCTGCCTTATAGAGAATTGGTAGAAATCTTTTTTAGAAGTATAGACCCAACAGATGAGGGGGGTCAATTTCATGATAGAGGGGAGTCCTATCAAACAGCTATTTTCTATCATGATGAGACGCAAAAGCAAGTAGCCTTAGACTATAAGGAGGAGCTAGAAGGCTCAGGTATATTTGAGAAGCCTATTGTAGTGCCTGTTATACCTGCTACGACATTTTATCCTGCAGAGGAAAACCATCAAAATTATTATAAGAAAAATACTTTTCATTATAATAGGTATTACAAAGGCTCTGGGCGTAAAGATTTTTTGCAAAGCCTATTGTGCCAAGTAGTGTGTATGAAAAGGAAGACATAACCCATGGCATGCATCGTGTTGAAATCAGAAGTAGCAATGCCAATAGTCATTTGGGACACGTATTTGAGGATGGTCCAAGGGAATTAGGTGGACTAAGATACTGCATTAATTCTGCAGCACTAAGATTCGTACCTAAAGAAAAAATGAAAGAGGAAGGCTATGGGGCATACTTACAGTTGTTAGACCATTAAAGGACTAAGACATTGCATTAAAGGATGTAACAGATATTGAGAAGTGGTTAAATTTCTATGCATAGGGAAAATAAAAGCGCATAAGACTATAAAAAAGAAAATGATGGGTGATGGGGTATGTCAAAAGGTGTAATAAGTACCCATGTGTATTTACTGCCCTTTGCATGGGAGCTGAAAAATAAGCATGGGCGTGGCACATTGGAACAACATAAGCAAATGGACCATCCTATGTTAAGTACATTGGACTCTTGGGTGGAATCTGTATTTGAGATGAAAAATGAAAGTGACTACAACGAGTATGTGTACTTTTATAAGCCAGCCATTCAAATGCTGTATCATATTGGACAGCAGCAGTTAGTACGGATTTATGAAAAAAAGGGTCTAGACCATACGAGTAAGCTAACCTTGACTGTAGAACATAAAGCGTATGACTTAAAGCTTAAGCGTATTGAGCTCAGATTGTATAAAAGTGGAATAGGTATTTTGACGTTATACTGTGAGAATTACGAAGCCAAAACGCCAGAAGCGATAATGGCCATTAATAGTATAAGTAAGAGTGTCTACCCTTATATGCTCCCCTTAAGGGCAGCACACAAAGACCTGTTTCCAGAAAAAGTAACAATTTGCTTAAATGCCCATGAGATCATTACAGAAACATTCTCAGAAGATTATAGAGAGCAGCCATTATGCATGACTTCTATGATGCGACAGCTTTTTGGCAAAAGTTTTGTATTTGATTATAAACTTCTAGAACGCAATAAACTTTTTGTAGAACCGCTTTTAGGAAATAGGATGTTTGTCCTGTGTGTGTACAACAATCCTTACTTTCTAACGCAAATTAAAAATCAAGAAATCTCCAAAACATTTTTAAATAGTTTTATCTTGTTTAGCAGAAGAGAAAAATTGCGAGAAGGTGAGAGTTACTTAGATTTGCCTAAAGTGGTTTATGGTATGAGCCGATTTTCTCTAGTGTGTGTCACTGCAAGTAATAAGGAGACCAAGTTGTACAATCATATTGTGCTACTAGCATTGGCACAAAAGGCATCACTTCTGCACTTTGGTAATCAAATTGCTAGGATTGCAGAGTTACCTAAAGTAGAATTGGTGCAAGCCATAGAAGATCTATACGAAGTATACATCCAGTTTATTAGCCAGATGCACTTTAACGAAGTGACGGTAGATGTGCAGGGCAGTTATATCTATAATGAACTCTTGCGACAACTGATGATTGAGAAGGAAATCAAAGCACTGGATTTTGAAATGCAAGAGATACACGAGTATGCCGCACTTATTGACCAAGCCCAATCTAAAGGTAAGATGGACTTTTTGACCGTTGTGGGAACAGCTTTGGTAATTCCAACGTTTGTAACAGGATTTTTTGGGATGAATATTATGGAAGACATGTTTATGGATTGGTGGCAACATAAAGAAATTATCCTATGGTTCAATAGTTATGCCTTGCTTCCAGTAGGCGTTATGCTCTTGGTGTATAGTTTATGGAATAAAAAAAGCAGAAAGTCCAGAGTTCTCCGGAGCATTCTGCTCATTTTCATTTTAATAAGTATAGGGGTCTTGCTGAAATGGGGGTGTGGCATTGGTTAAAGGGTTTTCATTTCTGCAATGAGACCTTCAAATACTTTAAGTGCAGCTTCAATTGGAGCTGGTGAGCTCATATCTACACCAGCAATTTTGAGTAAGTCAATTGGGTCTTGACTAGAACCACCACTTAAGAAGGCTTTGTAGCGTTTAACGGCTGCTTCGCCTTCTTTTAAGATGCCCTGTGAAAGGGCAATGGCTGCAGAGTAGCCTGTTGCATATTGATATACATAAAATGGTGTGTAGAAGTGAGGAATACGAGCCCATTCTAATGCAATGAGTTCATCTACATGCATAGCATCTCCGTGATATTTTTTCACTAAGTTGTAGTAAGTGTCACAAAGCACTTGGTTTGTAAGTGTAGCACCTTCGGTATGAAGCGTGTAAATAGATTTTTCAAATTCTGCAAACATGGTTTGGCGGAAGAGTGTGCTTCTAAATTGTTCCATAAAGTAGTTTACTAAGTACTTGTGGAAGTCTGGGTCTGTTGTTGTTTTGAGAAGGTATTGCATAAGCAAAGCTTCGTTGACTGTAGAGGCTACTTCGGCTACAAAGATGCAGTAGTTAGCATATGGATAAGGTTGGGTGTGTGAAGAAAGGTAGCTATGCATGGCATGACCCATCTCATGTGCTAAAGTGAAGAGGTTGTCTACATTGTTAGAATAGTTCATAAGGACATAAGGATGTGGTGCACCAAAACAACCCCATGAATAAGCACCGCTACGTTTGCCTTCATTTTCGTATTTATCCACCCAACGGTTGTCAAAAGCTTCTTTAACTTGTGCCACATAGTCCTCTCCAAGAGGTTTTAAAGATTCTAAGACAATGCTGCATGCCTCATCAAAAGAAATTTCTTTTTTGAAGTCATTGACAAGGGGAACAAACAGGTCATGCATATGAAGTGTGTCTACACCAAGACGTTCTTTTCTAAAGGACATATAGTCATGCATAAGATTTAAATGATGGTCTACAGTGGTAATGAGGTTGTCGTAGACTTGGGTTGGAATATTGTTAGCACTAAGTGCACAAGCAACAGGGGATGCAAAGTTACGAATGCGTGAAATAAGGCTATAGCCTGTAACATTGGCAGAAAAGTTGGTTGCAAGTGTGTTTTTGAAGCTATTATAAGTGTTGTACATCCCTTCAAAAGCAGCTTGGCGTACAGTACGGTCATGACTTTCTAATAGGCTTGTGTAGCTCCCGTGCGTAATACGTATTTCTTCGCCTTTTTCGTTGGTGATGACAGGAAACTTAACATCAGCGTTGTTGAACATGGCAAAGGTGTTGATTGGGGCATTGGTCACTTCACCAAATTGGGAGAGTAAGTCCTCCGTTTTAGCATCTAAAATGTGTGCTTTTTGGCGTAAGACTTCTTCAATAACACGTCTGTAAAGTGCAAGTTCGGGGCATTCACTGATGAAGGTATCTAATTGCTCTAAGGTTAAAGTACTCATCTCAGGGCTGATAAAAGAGGTCACTGTTTCAAGGTCTATCATCAATTTTTCGCTTTGACTAGATAAGTCTTGATAGAAGCTGTTGCCACCATCTTGATGAAGACGCATATGACAGTAGACATATATTTTCTCAACGATAACAGAAACATGGTCAGATCTTTTTAGTACTTCATATAAGTTAGAAGCACTTGAAATCACTTGGTTTTGATAAGCTTTGAAACTTTCTAAGGATCCCTTCACAGTAGAGAGGCTTGCTTGTACATCAGCATCGCTTGCAAAGATATCTTCTAGGCACCATGTATCTTGTAGTGCAACTTGATCACGAGTAGGAATAGTTTTTGTGGACATAATATAACCCTTTCTGTCTGTTTTTTGAATTTTACCGTTTTATTATACTACTTTTTTTCCTAAAACATAACAGATAAATAGAAATAATAGATAAGCTTTGGTATACTATAGTTAAATATTAAAATATAGGGAGGTTAGCTATGCGTATATTTATTACAGCAGATATTGAAGGAATTACAGGAATTTCAAATTGGAAGTTAGCAGACGACACACCACCGCAAGAGGCACGTGAACGTATGACAGGGGAAGTAGTAGCAGCCTGTAAAGGTGCTATGGCAGCAGGTGCCTTAGATTTTGTTATTAAAGACGCACATGGAAATGGCTATAATCTTATACAAGAACAACTACCTAAAAATGCAAAGCTTATGTCAGGTTGGAGTAATCATCCTTATAATATGGTAGAAGGACTAGATGATACCTTTGATGGTATTGTTTTTATTGGTTATCATAGTAATGGCCTTGCGAATACCTCACCTTTATCTCATACACTTTTTCCAAAGATGATTCGAGGGATTTACTTAAATGACGAACCAGCAAGTGAATTTACCTTGTATGCTTACGTCGCTTACTTACTTAGTGTACCTATTATTGCAGTCACAGGAGATGGGGGGCTGATTCGTACAGTGGGCGAATTTGATCCAACGATTAAGACAGTAGCAGTACAAGAAGGCTTTGGAGGTGGTATGGTCAGTATTCACCCAGAACTTGCCAAAGAACGTATTGAAAATGCAGTCAAACAAAGTCTTAGTGAACTCAAAACAGTAGGTTGGAGTAGTAATGTATCTATTCCAGAGGTCTTTAACTTAAAAGTTGTCTTTAATCGCCATGAAGATGCCTATAAATACTCTTTCTATCCAAATGCTAGACAAATTGATGAGTTTACCATTTCGTATACAACAGATAACTATATGGACCTTTTAACTTTATTGCTTTTCATGTAAAATAAAGTAAATCCCAAAAGATGACAAGAATGTAGACAAGATAGAAAGGATTTATATGGAATCAATTATTTTAATTACAGTATGTGGTTTTTTGCTAGACCTTATACTAGGAGACCCTCATCATTGGCCCCATCCCGTTAGAGCTATTGGGACAATGATTTCAAAAGGGGAGCAGTATGTCAGAACACATTTGCCAAAGACAAAAAAAGGAGAACGCCTAGGAGGAAGCCTACTTGTAGTAGGTGTTGTAGGCATTACATTTCTTGTAACCTATACAGTTATTACGCTTGCACAGGGTGTGCATCCTTTACTTGGACTACTTATAGAAGTTATTTTAGCATATCAACTTTTAGCTACAAAAAGCTTAAAAGATGAAAGTATGAAAGTCTATGAAGCCCTCAAAAAACATGATTTAGAAGGGGCAAGATATGCAGTAAGTATGATTGTAGGAAGAGATACCGCTTCATTAGATGAACAAGGTGTAGCCAAAGCAGCTATAGAAACCGTGGCAGAAAATACTTCAGATGGGATTATTGGACCACTGTTTTACTTAGTACTAGGTGGTGTTCCAGTAGCTTATATGTATAAGGCGATTAATACACTTGACTCTATGATTGGCTATCAAAACGCAAAATACCAATACTTCGGAACGGTAGGGGCAAAACTAGACGATGTAGTCAACTACATACCTGCACGCATCAGTGGTTATCTTATGATTTTAGCCAGTGGTCTATGCAGTATGAATCTTAAAAATGCCTATACGATTTATAAAAGAGACCGATATAATCACAAAAGCCCTAACAGTGCGCACACTGAAGCGGCCTGTGCAGGTGCTCTAGAGATTCAACTAGCAGGAGATGCCTACTACTTTGGAAAAAGACATGCCAAACCTACCATTGGTGACCCTATCCGCCCAGTAGAAACGGAGGACATCAGAAGAACCAATCACCTTATGTATGCAACTTGTATATTAGGACTCATCTTCTTTGTCACGATCAGAGCACTCGTCCTTTGGATGCTGGGTATACTATAGGAATCAATTCAAGGAGCATAGCAAAATAGAAGGAGTAAACAATGACATTAATACATGGTGGCGACATCTTCACGCTCGCCCAAAAACTTGAATGTAACGAACAAGAAATAATAGACTTCTCAGTGAATATTAATCCTTTAGGTCTTACGCCAAGTGTGCGCCAAGCGCTTATTGAAAATGTGGACTTAGCTATTCAGTACCCAGACCCACTTTGTAGAAAGCTAACAGAGGCTATAGCCAAACACTATGACTTAGAAGCTTCAAGCATTCTTTGTGGCAATGGTGCAGCAGACCTTATTTTTCGCCTAGCTTATGTATGTAAGCCGAAAAGGGCACTTGTGTTAGCACCAACTTTTGCAGAATATGCGCTTGCCCTTAAGCAAGTAGGTACAAAGGTAGAGCAGTATCTTTTAAAAGAAGAGAATAACTTCAATGTAGAAGAAGATTTTCTAGAATACTTAACCCAAGACTTAGATATGGTATGGCTTTGTAACCCTAACAATCCAACGGGGCAGCTTATCCCTAAGTCTTTTTTGCTGAAAGTACTTGAACGTTGTGAAGCTTTAGACATTAAGCTTATTGTAGATGAATGTTTTATGGACTTTGTAGAAGTGCCTAGCGGTTATAGCTTGTTGCAAGAACTAGGAAACTACAAGTGTTTAGTCATTTTAAAGGCATTTACAAAATTTTATGCCATGGCAGGACTTAGACTAGGCTATGGTTGCTTTGGCGATACTGGGCTTAAGCAAGCTGTACAAGAAGCAGCTCAGCCTTGGTCTGTATCAGGACTTGCACAGTTAGCAGGGGTTGTAGCCTTAGAAGATGTAGCTTATGCCAAGGCAACTCAAGTACTTATTCGCAACGAATATCTTTATATAGAAGAAAATCTAACCCGACTTGGGTTTTTGTGTTATCCTTCTGAAGCCGACTATGTGTTGTTTAAGTCACCAATCGCACAGCTAAAAGAAAAGTTGATGGAAAAGGGGATACTGATTCGACATTGTGCCAATTATGAAGGTTTGAGTGAAACTCATTACCGTATTGGTATTAAAGACCATGCCAAAAATCAAGTTTTAATACAGGCACTAGGTGAACTTTCCACTAGATGAGATATAAGGAGTGAGAATGATGAAAATATATTGGGTCAGACATGGTAAAACTGAACAAAATGAAAAAAATAACTATTATGGTAAAATAGATGTCAGACTTACCCGTGAAGGTGTAGAAGAAATTAAAGCTATTCAAACAAACTTCAATGACTGTATCAACATCTATTGTAGCCCAGCGGCAAGAGCCATTGAGTCTGCAGGATTACTCTTTAGAGATGTATATTTTAAAGTAGATGCAAGGCTTTTAGAACGTAATATGGGTGTATTTGAAGGTATGAGCTACCATGAAATTGGTAAATATTATCCGAAAGAGCGCATAGAATGGGATAATGATTGGCAACAGTATGTCATCCCAGAGGGTGAAAGTGCTAGCATGCAGTATAAGCGTGTGGTAAGTTTTATTAAAGAACTAGAAGCAGCAGACCAAGATGCCATTGTAGTATGTCATGCAGGGACCATTCGTATGGCTTTAAGCTATATGTTTGGGGGTAACTTAGATATGTTTTGGAAGTTTAAAATACATACAGGGATAGTGGTAGCAACTTGTTATGAACAGGACTTTTGGTATATGGACTTATCCAGGGAAAGCTACTAAAGCGTATCACATAAAGAAAGAGTTGAAATGATGAAAAAATTAAAGCAATGGATTTTAGCTATGCAATTCTTAACCCGTATTCCTATTACAAAGGAGAGTATGCCAGCAGAACCTAGTGACTTTAAAGGTGCCATGTGCTTTTTTACGTTTATTGGGCTTATTATAGGGATATGGACTTGGCTGATTTTTCAGCTTGGGGCTTTTGTAGACCCACTCTTAGGTGCACTTTTAGCTGCAATTGCTGGGATTTGGATTACAGGCGGTATTCACTTAGATGGATTAAGTGATGTGTTTGATGGCTTTGGAGCTAATAGAGATGCCAAACGTACCCTTGAGATTATGAAAGATAGTCGTGTGGGTGCTTTTGGTGTGCTGGCACTTCTTATAGACTTTGCATATCATCTTATTGGTTTTTACCTTTTAAAAGACCATCCTGCCTTCATTATATGGGTGCCTGTAAGTGCTAAGTTTGCCATTTGTGTAATTTGTAGTATTGGAAAAAATGTATCACAAGGGATGGGCTCCCTTTGGATTGAAAACATTAGCCAAGCAGGACTATTTGTAAACTTAGTCCTTTTTATAGGTGTCGGCATAGGGGTTATCCCATGGACACAGGCACTTATAGGATTAGGCATAGTCTTTGGCACGGTTATTCTTCTTAATAAAAAGTTTGGACATAAGTTAGGGGGGCTCAATGGTGATTGCCTAGGTGCAACCCATCAGCTCATAGAATGGGTGATGCTCACCTATCTTATTATTATAAGTCGGGGGTTGATTGGATGAAAAGAGAACGGGTACAACTTGAACAATATATCAAAGAGATTGAACCTTTAAACTTAGAAGTGGCAAAAAAGATGGAAGCGTATATGGATGGGCTTACTAAACCTGTAGGGTCTTTAGGTAAATTAGAACAGCTTGTTAGTCAGTTAGCAGGTGTTGCAGGGACTATGGAAGTACAGACTAAACCACGTGTCACAGTGATTATGTGCAGTGATAATGGGGTGTGTGACCAAGAGGTGAGTAGTTGTCCTCAAGAAGTGACAGCAACGGTAACCTACAATTTTACCAGAGGCATTACAGGGGTAAATAAGCTAAGTGAGTTTGCAGGGGCTGATATACACATTGTAGATATCGGCGTCAAAGCAGACTTTAACCATCCGCTTATTCATAACCGTAAGGTAGCCTATGGGACAAAAGACATGAGTTTAGCACCTGCTATGACCTACGAAGAAGCATTAGAAGCTATTTGGGTAGGTATAGAAGAGACGAGCCAACTTGTAAAAGCAGGCTACCAAGTCTTTGGAACAGGTGAGATGGGTATTGGAAACACCACCACATCAGCGGCAGTAACTGCAGTCCTTTTAGGGTTAGAGGTGGAAGAGGTGACAGGTAAAGGTGCAGGTGCCAAAGATGAGGTATATGCTAATAAAGTTGGCGCGATTAAAAAAGCCTTTGCTTTACACCACCCCAATGCAGGAGATCCTGTGGATGTGTTAGCCAAAGTAGGGGGACTAGATCTATGTGGACTAGTTGGTGTGTATTTAGCAGCAGCCCATGCTAGGAAAGTGGTTATCATAGATGGCTTTATTGCAGCAGCAGCGGCATTGGTAGCGTACAAACTTTGTCCAGAAGTAAAAGATTATATGGTTGCATCCCATCTCTCGAAAGAAGTAGGGATGCAACGTTTACTTAAAGAGATAGGTCTTGAGGCACATTTCAATTTAGAGATGCGACTAGGTGAAGGCAGTGGCTGCCCTATTTTATATAACCTAATGGATATGGCGACACATACTTTATTAGGTATGGGCACTTTTGAAGAGGCAGGCGTAGATAAAAGCAATTACATGCATATTTGGAAATAGACTAGTAAGGATGACTAGAAGGAGACAGCACAGATGAGACATAAGGAAGAAAACAATCAAGAGATAGGTTACATACTGAAAAAGGCCGTAAGTGTAGAAGGTGTGCTTTGCCTCATTTTCACCTTTGGGGGCCTTTTTTTACTTAGTCAAAAGATGGGTGTAGCAAATATGTTTAATACTATACTCAATACAGCTTATGATCTTTTAATGGGGACAGTATTT